>LJUF01000120.1 GCA_001303665.1 Phycisphaerae bacterium SM23_33
ACCCGCCTACCTGCGGTAAGCAGGCAGGGGCAGGCGGCGATCAGCAGGACGCCCAAGCCGGGTTCGGGGGCTACTGACACCCGGACGTCGTCAACAAAGAAGCAGGTCTCGGCGTAGCCGACGTGACCGATGGTGATTCCCGACAGGAACCAGTCCGGGTTCGGGCCCATGGTGGCGTCGACGAATTCCCACCGGCCGGTGGGCGAAGGATATATCGGGGTCGCGTTGGGAACGGGATACCCGTTGGCGTCCACCACCGAACGGCTGTAATAGCCGACCAGCTCCTGGCCGGGCTGCTCGAACTTTATCCAGAAAGAGATCTCAACGACCCGGTCGAGGGGGATGGCGTCAAACTGCTGGCTGATGGCGATTCCCCCGCATAGGTACGCGCTGCGCTGGCCGGTGCGGCTCTCGAGGTCCGTGGCCGCAAATCCCCACGCCTCGGGCGTCTCGAAGCCCGGATTGACCAGGATGTTCTCGCCCGATGCCGACGCGGCGGCCAGCAGCAGACCCGCCGCCAACCCCAGGGCATTCCCCGCCCTCATGACTTTGCTCCTTGCAGACATAACCCGGCCCCATCCAGACACGCCTCCGCAGGTGCCGGGGCACACCGGCAAGATCCTGCACCGCGCTGCCTGAAACGCGCCGCCGACAACTTGCGAGACGCCCTACGGATGAGTCGCCAACTGCTGGTCGAGCGTGTTGAACCTATTGTAGGCCCACTGCCCGATGGAGGCGACCAGGCCGATCGTGCCCACCACGATCAACCCGGCAATGATCGCATACTCCACCGTTTCCAGCCCGTCTTCCTCGCGAAGGAACCTCCCTGCCAGCTCCCGCAGAGCTTTCATGGTCGTCTCCTTTCCCAGGTTCCGACACTTTTCCAGTGCGTGCATGCATTCCCGCGGTGCGTCACCGGCTGCCCACGAAGAGATATCGAGCCATTCGAGCGGACGAGCCTGCGCGGCTGCCTGTATCGCTTAGACTCTACAGAATGCCTGCGGCCGCACCGATTTTCACTGATCGAGAAGCGCTTCCATGAATTGAGCTACGTTCCCCTCATCCTTGCGGGTCAACGCTAGAACAAGCATATCGCCGCGGTGTTCCGGTGTCAAGTGGTAAACGGTTCATATTCGTGCCGGCATTTCCCCATGAAGCGGCGGCCAGGGAAACGCCCGGCTCCGACTTGACCCGGCGGGGCCGGGCCTGGTATAAGCTGCGCCTTCGCATCGGTTGGAGGCGTGTTGCCCCGCCGCTGGAAACCCTTGATAAGGAAGGGATAAGGGATGAGAAGCTGGACGCATTGGGGCAGTCTCGTGCTGGCGTCTTGCCTGGCGTTGAGCTCCAACCTGGGGGCGGCGGACTGGAACCAGTGGCGCGGCCCCGACCGCAGCGGCGCCGCCCCTTCCAGCCCGCCCCTGGCTCAGAGCTGGCCGAAGGCAGGCCCGCGCAAGGTCTGGCAGAGCGAGGCCATCCCCAGCGGCAACGTCGGCGGCCTGGGCAGCCCCGTCGTCGCCGGCGGGAAGGTGTACCTGTACGTCAACTGGAAGTACGTGGACCCCATCGCCACCCGCACGCTCTCGGACGGGGGCCTGAAGCAGCTCGGCTGGACGCCCCAGAAGCCCCCGGCCGACCTGCTGGCGGTAGTGGAAGAGGCCCGGCTCTCGGAAGAGCGCCAGAAGCTCATCCGCAAGGACCTCGACCCCTGGGTCAAGAAGTGGCTCGCCGAGAAGCTGAGCGAGGAGCAGCGCAAGAAGTTCGGCGGCTGGATCAACGATCGCCTCCGGCGAGGCAAGGCCGCCATCGCCATCGAGGCGCTGGACAAGCTGGCGGAGATCCGCAACAAGGAGTTCCCCACCAAGCAGGAGCTGGGCGAGTGGCTACAGGAGAGCGGCCTGCCGGTCGAGGTCAAGAGAGCCGCGGTCGGCCAGATCCCCACCACCAAGGACCGCCACACCGACGTGATCTTCTGCCTCGACGCCGCCGACGGCACGAGGCTGTGGAGGCAGGAGTACCCCGGCCGGGGCTTCGACCCGGGCACCTCGACCACCCCGCTGGTGGCCGGCGGGCGGTTGTACGTGATCGGCTCGCTGGGCGCGGTCTACTGCCTGGACGCCGGCAGCGGGGAGCTGGCGTGGCAGAAGCCGCTGCCCGCGGCCAGGGGACAGCGTGTCAGCTCCTCCTTCGCCATCGCCGACGGGCTGCTGGTGATTCTGGCCAATCACCTGACGGCCATGGACGTCGCCGCCGGCGAGGTCCGCTGGACCCAGCCCAAGGTCAGCGGGTCCGACAACTCCCCGGTCTTCTGGACCTGTGGGGAAAAGAACTACGTCCTCTGCAACACCGGGCGAAGCGTCTTCTGCGTTGACCCCGCCGACGGCAAGGTGCTGTGGAACGTTCCCGGCGGGAGCTGTTCCTCGGTCGCGGTGGCCGGCGACGTCATGGCCGTGCAGGCCGAGGCTAAGAACGTGGGGCTCTCGGCCTACCGGCTTTCGCCGGAGAAGCCCGAGAAGCTCTGGAGTGTGCCGCACACCGACCGCGGCGCCAGCCCCATCATCCATGACCAGCACGTCTACTCGGTCACCCGCGACGGGGCCATCTGCGTGAACCTCGAAACGGGCAACGTCCTGTG
This sequence comes from Phycisphaerae bacterium SM23_33, assembly GCA_001303665.1. Classification (GTDB taxonomy): domain Bacteria; phylum Planctomycetota; class Phycisphaerae; order SM23-33; family SM23-33; genus SM23-33. Next base: position 2,633 of record LJUF01000120.1, read on the forward strand.
GAAGCAGAACGCCGGCGGCGGGGAGATCTCCTCGCCCATCCTGGCCGGGGGCATGCTGCTGTCGCCCGTGGCCGCCGACAAGGGCGTGCTGGTGATGACCCAGGCCTCGCCCGAGAAGTTCTCGCTGCTGGGCAGGGCCCAACTGGGCATCGCCACGTGCACCTCACCGGCCTTCGCCGACGGCAGGCTGTACGTTCGGCTGGGCGGCGCGGTGGCCTGCTACGACCTGTCGGCCGCCGCCAACACCACCCAGCCGGCCACCGAACCGGCCAAGGATTGACGGCCGCCGGTGCCTCCTCGCCCGCCGCGGCGCCGCAAGCATTGAGCGCCGGCCGTGGCCTACAGCTTCGGCAGGTTGAGGCCCTTGGCCGCCTTGCCGGCATCAACTGATGCCCGGGCCGCGACGATCCGATCCTGAAGGTCTTTCGGGAAGGAGCCTTTCTTGGCCTCCAGGGTCTTGAGCAGCTTCTCGGCCTCGGCCCAGTTCTGTTCCTTGATCAGGGCCAGAATCTTGGCCAGCACCCCTTCGGCGTCCTTGGCGGCCGCTTCGGCGTCCTCGCTGACGTCCTTCGCAGCGCCCTCTGCAGCCTCGACTGCCCCCGGCGCCTTCTCTTGGACGGTCTTCTCCGCCTCTTTCTCCGTCGTTGTCTTTTCCTTGCCGCCGCAGCCGACCATCATCACAGCCGCCAGCAGGGCACACCCAAGCCACACATGACGAGTCATAAGGCTCTCCTTTCATCTCAACTATATGCAGCTCCCCTGTGTGGGGAATAGGCTCGTCCGTCAACAGGCACTTCCGGCGAAGCGGCCGCCGCCGACCCCAGCCTACCCGTTCCTGCGCCGGCGCAGTAGCGGGCCCAGGCCGGCCATCAGCAGCAGGGCCAAGGCGGGCTTGCCCGCCGAAGCAGACGGCCGGCCGTCCTACGCCCTCCGCCGACGCCAGGCCACAACCGCCAGACCCAGCCCCAGAAGCGCCGCGGAGGCGGGCTCCGGAATGGCCGCGCCGGCCCCCTCGCAGCCGCCCAGGTAGTTCAGCGACCAGATGTTGTAGTCCAGACCGTCCACGCAGTCGTCTTCGTTGAAGTTCCCGACCGTCCAGCCGCCCTCCGACCAGGCCGCGTGCCCGCACTCCAGGTAATGCCCCGACCAGATGTTGTAGTCCAGCCCGTCCACGCAGCCGTTCTCATCGGCGTCGCCGGGCCCGGGCGGGCCGGCCAGGTACGTCGCCACCAGCTCGCGGTAGACCGCGTTGAGGATATCGCCGTACTCACCCCGGGTGGCCGTCTCCCAGTGGAAGATGTGCATGTTCGCCTGCTCCTCCGGCACCTCCGTGTAGGTGAACACCCCGCTGCCGTCCACCGTGCCCAGCACCGGCACGTAGAAGCCCACCCGGCTCCACCCCGGCTCGGTGTCGTTGTAGGACAGCAGGATCTGCTCGCCCTGCCGGAAGATCCGCAGCCCCACCGAATCAATGAAGTTGATGGGCGACCACATGGCCTTGGTCAGCCCGGCCGTGCGAATCTCCGCGTCAATGGCGGGCAGGGTGGGCTCGTCGAAGAAGGCCTGCGGGTTGGCCATGGTGTTGTTGCCCAGAAACTGATCCGGCGGCTCGATGGCCTCCGGCAGGAACGGGCGGTCGGGGAAGGGGATGCCGTGCTTCATCCGGTACCCCCCATCCATGGCGCAGTAGTAGCCCCAGTGCACCACCTGGGAGAGCAGGGGATTCACCTCGTCGGTCACCCCCAGCAGGGCCGGGATGTCCAGCGACCAGCCGGTCCTGTCGTGGCGCGAGTCGTCCGGCTGGGAGATCAGCCCGATGTACAGCGGCAGGCCGCTGGTCAGGAGCCGCCGGGTGGCCTGGGGGTCGGAGCCCCAGTTGGCGTCGCCGGAGCCCACCGTTCCCTCGCGCCCGCCGGACAGATAAATCCGATCCACCTTCTGGGCGAACAGCACGGGGTCGTGGTTGTACGCCGCCGCGATGTCGCGCGGGCTGCCCACCGCGTGCAGCGTCACCGAATGGTCCGGCGAGGCGGCCATCACCGCCAGGATGGCGTCCCGGCCGGCGTGGTGGAAGGCGGGCTGTCCCTGCCCGTCGTCCAGCAGCCCGCCCAGCATGGACGGCAGCCCGGAGTAGTAGGGCACGTCCATCCCCACGGCGATGTCGTAGATGCCCTGCCAGGTCCGCCCGTCGCCGCGGCTGCGGATGTCGCCCGTCCAGCCCTGGAAGGGCTCGTCCATGACGAAGGCCTCCAGCTCGGCGAAGTCCCCGCCCAGGGCGTACCAGATGGTGGCGTCGTTCAGGTCGTCCCAGTCCCAGGGGGCGTAGTACAGGTCGGTGGTGTGGACGGTGCGGACCTTCTCCGCCGGCGGGGGCGGCAGCGTCACCTGATATTCAGCCAGCCCCGCCGGCCCCCACGCCACGCAAACCAGCAGCAGGGCTCGCCACGGCTTCATCTCCGCCCTCCGTTCTTGAAGGTGCAGACGCTTGCGCCGTTGAAAAACTATCCGGCCGCGAACAACGCCAACCGGAACAAGGAAGTTACACATCCTCCCATCGGCCTGAGGCTGTGTCTTCCCTGGCCGAGAGGATTCTCACCCGGGCCTTTCAACAGCCCGCGGTGAGGAGGCCTCCGGCGCTGCTTTTTGATCCAACTGACCGCCTCCTACGGCCCCATGCCGGCGCCAGCACTCAGCCGGCGGCGTAATCCTCCGGTTCATGGGCTCTTATGAAGCTCGGCCGCGCGGGGCGAAGACGGCTGCACGCGGGGCCATCGCCTCCAGCCTTTCGGCCTTCCTGATTCTACCGCCTGTCGTCGGATGCGCCAACCCGCCATGAACGCCGCCACCGAGCCCGCCTCCGGGGTGCCTCGGGCAGCGGGGGCGGCGGGGCCGCAACGGTCGCGAGCGGGGATCATCCGGCAAATCGCGGTCCAACCGGGGCAACCTCTCCCTGCTGGAGCCGGAAAGCAATTTGCCTGTCTCCCGGACCGCGATAGAATCCTCGAAATGCCGGCGATCGTCCTGGCGGCGAGCCCGCCTCGGAAATCCCGGATGACTGTGCTAAGCAAGTGCCGGCGCCGTCGGCGAAATGCGACCTCGGTCACCGTCATGGGGAGCGCGAGGATGCGAACCAGGGAACCTCATTCCTTCTGGAGAGGGCTGATCATGGCGGCATTGGTACCTGCACTGAGCGGCTCGGCGGAGGCAGCGGACCTTCCCCAATGGGACCTGCCCAGGATGGAGGGCCTCGACGCCGCCCAATGGGGGCCGCCGACGGTGGACGGCACGCAGGCCTGCCGCGTGGTCAAGGCGGGCAGGACGGGCGCCTGGCAGGTCCCGGTCTGGTGGGGTGATTCGTCCCGGCCGCACAGGGGAACCGTCTACGTGCTGGGCATTCGGTACAAGGACGTGATCTCGGTGCCGGCCGTGCTGTCCGCCCACGCGGGCCTGGCGCCCTACTGGCGGCATTCGGAGGTGTATCGCTTCGGCGGGCTGGCCGACGGGAAGTGGAAAGTGGCCGAAGCCCCCGTGTCGTGGGACCTGCTGTGCAGGATCCGGGGAGGGAACAACACCGCCTTCTCCGTCAGGACCGAGAAGGAAGACCTGCCCCTCGGAAAGGTGACGGTGCGACTGGCCCGGCCGGGGGATGCCGAACGCTACTTCCGGGAGACGCGGGAGTGGATCGCGAGGCTGCACGCGGCTCGGTTTCCCGACGTTCGGCCGGCCACCGCGCAAGAGCCCGTGCTCCCGGAGGCCTTGGCGGCGAAGGCCATCGTGCCGTTCGTGAGGAATTACTGCGTCTTCATCCGCGAGAATTCCGCGCCGGCGAAGGGGGAGGCGGGCTCGCCCGTCAAGATGCGCATGACGTTGGACGAGTTGGAGTCGGCGAGCTTTGGAATATACGCCAGCGGCCGCGACCTGAAGAACGTCACCTGCCGGCTGTCGGCGTTCACCGGGCCGGCGGGCAAGCTCGAATGTCAGGCAGACCTGAAGACGATCGAATACGCCCTGCTCGGCGGCCGGAGGAGGGCCAGGCGGGCCCCGCTGCGCCTGTGGCCGGCCTTCGCGGTGGACATCCCCGCCGGGCGGTCCCACGGCTTCTGGCTGACGATCCGAACGCAGCATGGAAAGAGCCGGCCGGGCAGCTACCGCGGCAAAGTGTCGATCCAGAGCGGCGATGATTCGGCCGAGCTGCCCGTGGAGGTCGAGGTGCTGCCCCTTCGCCTGCTGACCGTGGACGAGGCGGGAGTTGCCATGGGTGCGTGCGTCAATGCCCTGCCTCCGGAACAGGAGATGCAGACGTTCCAGGACTACAACCTGCGGACGGCGCAGTCGCGGTTTCACTCGACCAACCTGGCGTTCTCCGTGACGGCCGGCCGGCTGGACATCGACTTCGGCTACCTGGACGAGTGGATGGAGATGGCCAAGAGCAAACGCCTGGCCTACTTCCGGTACCTGATGGGGGGGAATCCCTACGGGTTCCCCAGCACCATGACCGGCGAGAAGGCCCTCTTTGCCAAGGTCCACGCCGGCCCGGACGCACAGGAGAAGTTCATCGAGCGTCACAAGGCGTTTCGCGAAAAGCCCGAGACGGCCGGCGTCCTGCCGGAGATCCGCGATTTGTACGCGCAATGGACCCGGGCAATGGTCGAGCACGCCAAGGAGAAGAACTGGCCGCAGTTGCTCCTGGAGCCCTTTGACGAGCCGGCGAAGTGGGTGCATGTCTTCGTCTTTGATACGTCCCCCGAGGGCTGTATCGGCAGCGGGGAGTGGATCAAGTTTCACTTCAAGGATGCGGCCAAGCTCATGCACGATGCGACGAAGGACGTGGTGGTGAGCGCGACCATCCATCACGCCGAGCCGGGCATGCCGTTCCTGGAGGACGTCGATCTCGTCTCCACCAACGCCATCCACGAGGACCTGAAACTGGGCGACAAGGTGAGGGCGGCCGGAAAGGTCTTCTGGCAGTACTCCGGGTGCAACGCCACCCAGCCGCCGGCCATCCCGCGGTACACCTACGGCTTTTACTTCGGGGCCTTTCAGAGCAGCGGCGGCGTGACCTGGGCCATGAACTGGTCCCGGGGGTTCGACCTGAGCGATTCGGAGTGGTGGGCGTACTCGTGGTACACGCCGTTCGGGACGATCACCTCGCCGGCCTACGAGGGCATGAGAGAGGGACTCGACGATCGGCGGCTGATCGAGACCTGCCGAAAGGCCTTCCAAGGCAACGCCGACGCCGAGGGTCTGCTGAAGTCGATCCTCGCCGAGGCCGTCCAGGCCCGCGCCAAGGGCGGCACGGACACGGTCAACGATTTCTACAACTCGCCGCAGCAGGTGGCCAAGCTTGACGCCTGGCGAAACCGGCTCCTCGACGAATTGCTGAAGTTGAGCAAGGCGCGTTGAAGCCTCGGCGCTGCCGGCGTTCGTAGCCTTGGTCGACGACCGAAGGGCCAGGCACGGGGGCCCTGAAGGTCCGGGTTGATTACATCTGGCACACCGCCGGCATCAGAACCGTCAGCAGCAGGATCGTCCGGTCGGGCCCATCCGACCACTACCTGCTGGTCAGCCAGTTGGAGTTGTCCCCGCCTTCCACGCAGCCCAGCCGTGCGACCACCGGCACCGCGAAGTAGGCTGTTCCACCCCCGGCCGCTGGGGCTGTACACCAGCATGCTCATGCGCCGCAGCACCGTGAATGGTGAACGAGCCCACCGAACGCGTCCATGAAAGAGAAGCTGTTGTTCTCTGCGAGCCTCTATGAAGCCGCCGCCCGGGTCAAACGGCCGACCTCAGCACCCACAGGCTGGGCACTGACAATGCCTCCAGTCCATCTACCAGCGGCCAGCTATGTCCATCGCGGCCGTCGCCTTCGACTCGGCCTCCCCGCGTTGGCTGGGCGGGCTGATCGCTGCCTCTGTCGGCCGGCAGCGTCGGCCAGGCGGGCCCGCGGCCCTCGGCCACAAGCAGCTTCCCAAGCGCCGCCCCGCAGGCCCCTGGCAACTCCAGCATAGATGACGCAGGCCCGCTGCCGGCCCGGCGGCCGTGAACCTGCCCGGCCGCGGCGACTGGCCCAGTTAGGCTTCCCATCTCCGCGCCGGCCTCCGCCGCGCCCGCCCCGGCCGAGCCTTCGCCCAGCTCCTCCAGGTAATGCATTGACCAGACGTTGTAGTCCAGCCCGTCAACGACGGCGTCAGCGTTGAAGTTCCCGTACTCCCAGCCGCCGTCGGCCCAGGCCGGCACCGGCTGCTCGAGGTAGTGCAGCGACCAGGTGTTGTAGTCCAGCCCATCCACCACGCCGTCGCCGTTGGCGTCGCCCGGCAGGGGGGTGACCGGCTCGACCGTC
>LJUF01000121.1 GCA_001303665.1 Phycisphaerae bacterium SM23_33
GAGTCGTTGGTCACGGTGGCGTATCCGACCAGGTCGGCGGTGTCCGTGACCTGGGGGTTCCTGCTCTCGGCGGGCTTGGGAGCGGCCTTGGCCGGGTGCAGCTTCAGCACGTAGTCCGCCCGCCACTTCAGCCCGTGGGTCATGTAGGCCACTTCGAACTGCTGCCGGGCGGCCGCCTGGTTCTCCAGCAGCCACACCAGCGTGGGCGTGCTCAGCAGGCCTTCAGGCAGCTCCGCCAACCGGATGTCCTTGACCATCTCGCGCGAGATGTTCGTGGGCCCTTCGCCGGCGGGTCGGACCACCAGCGTGCTCCCGTCGAAGCTCAGCAGCTCGCCGGCGGCCCGCGCGCCGTCCTTGTACATGACGGTGATCGGCCTATCGACGTACTTCCGGAGGATGGCCGCGGCCGAGGCCAGGTCGTATTGATAGTTTTGCTCAAGGATGGTCAGTCCCCGGGGGCGGTCCAGGCTGCGCAGGCGCACGGTATCGGGCAGGATGCCGGAGGGCACATCCGTGAAGCGGACCTCGCTGGTGCCCTTTTTGAGGTTGGCGATGAGCCGCTGGTCACGGACCAGTGCCAATCCCGGCCAGTCGCGGCGCGGCCCCGGGCGGTACCACCTCAGGAGCTGGCCCTCCGTCTGCTGATACTGCATCGGCTCCTCTGGCTCTGGTTCGGAGAGAACGGTCAGTGAAACGTTCAGCCGCTTGATCTCGACCGGGCCGGCGACGGCCACTCCCGTCGTGCCTTCGAAGAACCTCCACGCCCCCACGGCGATGATGATGGCGGCGGCGACGGCGGCCGCGGCACCAAGGAAGCGGCGGAAATAGACCGTCCGGCTGACCGACCTGGCCGCCGTCACGCGAACCGCCCGCCGGGGCTCTCCGGCCCGGTACAGGGCCAGGGCCGCCCGGGCGTGGCGAAGCCGGCTCAGCTCCTCCGCCAGCTCGGGGCTGCGCCGGACCTTCTGCATCAGGGTCTCGGCCTCGGGCGGGTCCAGCTCACCGTACACCAGGTCTATGAGTCTTTCTCGGGCCTCTTGGTCGTTCATGATTCCAGCTCCCGCCGGAACGGCTTGAGCTCGTCAGCGAGCTTCATCAGGGCGTAGCGCACCCGGCTCTTGACCGTGGCGGAGGGCACGCCCAGCAGGTGGCCGATCTGGCTGAAGGTCAGGCCCCCGCTCTCGCGCAGGGCCAGGGCCTCGCGCTGCTCGGTCGGCAGCCTGGCCACGGCCTCGCCGATGGCCGCCGCCAGCTCCGCCCGCTGAGCGATGACCGGCGGCGGGAGCTGCGAGTCCGTTGCCGGTAATGGCTGATCCATCGGTTCTTCTTGCGGCCGGAGGCGACGCCGCCGAAGCCGGTCCAGCCAGTGGTTTCGTGCGATGGCGAAGATCCAGGTCCGCACTCCGGCCCGGCCGTCGAAACTGTGCCTTTTTCTCCAGGCCCTCAGCAAGGCTTCCTGGGCCAGGTCCTCGGCCTCGTGCCAGTCGCCGCACAGGCCGAACAGATAGCGCCGCACGGCGCGGCCGGCCTCTCCCAGGGCCGCGCGCAGGGATTCATCGTCCCGCGCGCCGAGGCGCGGCGGATCAGGCTGCGACGGGCTCTGGGCGTTACGAACCGCCACGTAAGCTCCTGCCGACGGTGGCTCGCCTGTATAGACGCATGCGGCCGGCGGACGGATTCAGGCGGGCTGTCTTTTTTCGACGCCGATTCTGCCCGGCGCGGATACAGTTTGCAATGACCGCGCGGAGACAACAGAATAGCCGGGCTGAACGGCTTCTTGCGGGGTGTGTTACGGAGAAGTGGTCATGGCCAGGACGAAGAATTGCGACGTGAAGGACCTGAGACTCGCCGGCGAAGGCAAAAGGCGGATTCTGTGGGCCGACGGCGACATGCCGGTGCTGGCGCTGATTCGGCAGCGTTTCGGCCGCGAAAAGCCCCTCCGGGGGCGGCGGATCAGCGGCTGCCTGCACATCACGGCCGAGACGGCCAACCTGGCCCGCACGCTCACCGCCGGCGGGGCCGAGCTGGTGCTGTGCGCGTCCAACCCGCTGAGCACGCAGGACGACGTGGCCGCGGCGCTGGTGAAGCACTTCGGCGTGCGCGTGTACGCCGTGCGCGGGGAAGGCCGCAGGAAATACTACGACCACATCGCCGCCGCCTGCCGCCACCGGCCGTCCATCACCATTGACGACGGCGCCGACCTTCTCAATGCCCTGCACACCAACCTGAAACGCTACGCCGGCGGCGTCGTCGCCTCCATGGAGGAGACCACCACCGGCATGATCCGCCTGCGGGCCATGGAGGCCGCCGGCCAGTTGAAGACCCCCATCATCGCCGTCAACGACGCCGACACCAAGCACCTGTTCGACAACCGCTACGGCACCGGCCAGAGCACCATCGACGGCATCATCCGGGCCACCGACTTCCTGCTGGCGGGCAAGCGGGTGGTGGTGTGCGGCTATGGCTGGTGCGGCCGGGGCGTGGCCACCCGGGCGCGGGGGGCGGGGGCCAACGTCATCGTCTGCGAGGTCAACCCCGTCCGGGCGCTGGAGGCCGTCATGGACGGATACCTGGTCATGCCCGTGGCCGCGGCCGCCGCCGTCGGCGACCTGTTCGTGACCACCACCGGCGACATCAACGTCATCGACGTGCCGCACTTCCGCAAGATGAAGGACGGCGCCATCGTCTGCAACAGCGGGCATTTCAACGTGGAGCTGAACCTCGCCGGGCTGGCGAAGCTGGCCCGAAAGATCCGCCGCGGCGTGCGCCGGGGGGTGGATGAGTTCGTGCTGCCGGGCGGCAAGCGGATCTACCTGCTGGCGGAGGGCCGGCTGGTCAACCTCGCCTGCGCCGAGGGCCACCCCGCCAGCGTGATGGACATGTCGTTTGCGGTGCAGGCCCTGTCGGCGGAGTATGCCGTCAGGAACGCCGGCAAGCTCCAGGTCAGGGTGCATCCCGTGCCCGCCGAGATCGACTCCTGGGTGGCCAGGCTGAAGCTCAAGACCATGGGCGTGAGGATCGACGGCCTGACGAAACAGCAGAAGCAGTACCTGGCCTCGTCGCACATGGGGACCTGAGGATTGGCGATTGACGATTGTCGATTGCAGGGCGTCCCAGCAGCCCCCGAGGCTAATGCGGGAACGGTGGCTGCGGTTGATTCGTGGCCCTTCGCTGGTCGATTGCTAATCGTAGACCTGGCTGCGCCATGATTCCCAGAACAAGCCTTGTCTGATTCGTGCCTTTCCTCGCACTCCCAGATACCGGCTCTGGATAAACAGTCTGGACACGGTCATCTTCAGTTCAAGGGGTTCACAGCAGACGATCTTCAGCTGTCTCCCATCATAGGAAATTATGTTGAACGAGTAGGTGCCGATCCGCTCAGTGTCCTCGAACGAAAAATCGCTGACGTGATGGATGCGCAGCATCGCCCTCACGACGTCCACTTCTATGTCTTTGAAGATCAGCCAGTTCCGGATCGTGCGCGAAGGGGCGCCGTGGAATATGCGTCGGTAGGGAATCTCAACGATCCCTTGTTGAGGAGAGAAGGTCACGTCGTCGAGCTCAAAGGCCTCATCGTGCACGATGTCCATGAGTGCATCCAACCGGTCCGGCGACGTGACGTCCAGCCGGGTACCCTCTGAAACCCGCTCCTCATTCATGTCGTCCCCTCACTCAAGCGGAACGCATGGCACGGACAATCCTGGCGACATGGATCGGAATCCAACGTGAATGTCTAATTACCAGAGATGGGGCAGTACCCGCAATTCTTTGCTGAACGCCGTTCTTGCGGCAGCGATTCACTTCAATTGGTGCAATTCGTGGTGTGCCTCCTGTGGGGGCGCCTGGACCCTGGGCTCGATCACGGGCCGAGAGACGTTCAGAGTGACTCAGGCCTTCTGGACCGAGGTGGCGGTGGCCGGTGCGATCATCGCGGCCAGGGCGACGTCGTCCTCGGTGAAAGGCTGCTCCCCCTTGCGGTACAGCAGCACCAGGCCGATGAGCTGGCTGGGGCCGGCCATCAACGGCACCAGCAGCAGCGTCACGCCGATCAGCAGTTTGTGAATGTGCGAGGGGAACATGTCGGGCTCGTCCTGGGCGTCCAGGAGCCGGATCTCCGGCCGCTCCAGCACGCAGTTCACGGCGGACATCGCCAGGGTCCGACAAAGGTTCTCCCCGTCGGGGATGGGCACGCCGAATCGCCCGACCATCTGCAGCTCGGCGTTCTCGTCGCAAAGCAGGGCCAGGCCGAAGACCGGCCCGCTGCGCTGGACGAACAGGCGGAAGAAGCGGCTGAAGGCGTCGTCGGGGTGGGTGCACGAAAGCAGCTCGCCCTGGTAGCGGATGAGAGCTTCCTGACGGTCCATCCGGCCTTGCAGGTCCCGGCAGGTGGCGGTCAGCTCAGTGCAGGTCGTGGCCAGGGCCTGGTAGGCCTTTCGCCGCCTCTGGTCGGCGTCGCGGGCCAAGGCCTTGTGGCGCTCGTAACGGCGATGGAGCTGTCGGCGCTCCGCCAGCCGCTCCAGCTCTGACCGCACCGCCTGGCGCAGCCGCTCAAGATCAATCGGCTTGTTCAGAAGCTCCACCGGCCGCAGCCGCGACGCCTCCGAAAAGCTCGCCGCGCTGCCGTGCCCGCTGATAATCACCACCGGGATTTCGCCCAGGTCCTTTCGCAGCCGGTCCATCAGCTCCACCCCGTCGCAGTCGCCCAGCCGGAGATCCGCCACCACCAGGTCCGGGGGGCTGCTTCGGGCGGCGTGCACGGCCTCGGCCCCGCAGGTGGCGCTGGTTACCTCCATCCCCGAGGCGCCCAGGGCGTCGGTCAGCAGTTGGCAGATTTCCGGCTCATCGTCCACGACGAGGATTCGACCGGATGGACGGGACCTGGCGGTGCTCATGCCCTTCAGCCCTCCGCGTGCGGCTGCGGCAATTCCAGGAAGACGGTCGTGCCGCTGCCGGGTTGGCTTTCAATCCAGATCCGGCCGCCGTTGACCTCGACGGCGCGTTTGGCCCGGGCCAGGCCGAGCCCTCTTCCGCGCCCCGCCGGCCGGAGCGAGAAGAATGGCGTGAAGGCCGACGCCAGGGTCGCTTCGTCCATGCCCGGTCCGTCGTCCATGACCTGGACCAGCACGTGCTCCGCCCGGGCCTGGGCGCCGGCAACGGCGCGGACGTTGACCCGCCCGCCGGCGGCCTGACTGGCGTTTCGGACCAGCTCCACCAGCACCTCCCCGATCTGGCCGGCGTCCACCCACAGCGGCGGGCAGCCGGGTTCTATCCGTATATCGACCCGCGGCGCCCCGGCCTTTGGCTGCGCCTCGACAGGGAATGGCTCGGCGAGGCACTTGAGCAGATCGGCCGCGGCGACCACAGCCCGCTGCGGCGGCCTCGGCCGGGCGAACTCCATCAGCTCCGAGGCGATCCGGCTGATCTCCTCGACCTTGCGGACGATGAGCTCGGCCGCCTCGCGCTGCTTGGCCGACCGGGTCCCCCGGGCAATCATTTGCGCCCGGCCGGAGATCACGGCCAGGGGGTTGTTCAGCTCGTGGGCGGCGCCGGCGGCCATCTCGCCGACGGCCTCCAGGGCCTTGTTCTGGGCCATCGCCTCCCGGGTCCGGGCCAGGTGCTCCGAGGCCCGGGCGAGCTGCTCGGCCAGCCGGTCGGCCGTGTGCCGGCCGGCGGCCGCGGCCAGGGCAAAGGCCATGAATTCACACAGGCTATCTCGCAGGTTGTCCTGGGCAGGGGTCTCGGCGGGGATGAGGATTCCGCCGAGCCAGCGTCCCTCGAAGACGAGGGGTAGACACAGGTAGCCGTCCGGGTCGATCAGGTCGGTCCAGGCGTCGGGGGGATTCAACATCACCCTGAGCAGCGGCCCGGCGGGTGCGCTGCGGTCGGGGGGAGCGGCCCGCGCCGGGCGGCAGGCTGCCAGGCGGAACGTCTTGCCCTTTCCCGGCTCGTAAGCGGCAACGAAGACGCTGGCATCGTCCTCACTGAAGCAGAACGCGCAGGTGGGCCGGCCGCGCCGGGCCGCGGCAAAGACCGCCGAGGAGGTCCGGGCGATCTCCCAGCACAACTGGGGCAGCGAGGTGGCCGGGCCGACCCGGCCGGCAAAGTCGCGCAGCTCCCGAATGAATCGTCCCTGGAGGCTTGCCGCGTCCGCTTCAAGGGCAGCCGACTCCGCAGGCCGGGGGGCTTTCGCCCGGACCCGCCCCGGAGGCGATTTCGCAGGCTGGACGCTGGTCAGCGCCAACTGGAGCAGATATGAACGGTGTCGCAGCCGGTCGCGCAGGCCGCTCCGAACGGCGGACAGATGCTCAGCCGAAAGACCGGCCGCGCGGCCCATGGCGGCGCTGTTCTGGGCGAAGGTGTAGTTGCCGCTGAAACCGATTCGCTGTTCGCGGGCGAGGGTGTCGGCCAGTTGCACCAGCCTGATGAGGGCGGTGCGGGGCTGGGCGGGCTCCACGGCCTCGCCCGGGTGGTGGTGCAGCCAGATGACCTCCTCGATCCGGCGGGCCAGCCGCCAGTGCTGGGCCAGCCGCCGGCCGACGAGGGCATGATCTACGCCGAGGATGTCCTTCTCGGCGTCGGCGATGTTGCCGGTCTTGCCGGCGACTGCCCCCAGCACGAGCCCGTAGCTCTTGGGCAGGCAGGCGTCGAGCGTGACCTTTCCCACGTCGTGCAGCAGCCCGCAGGCGAAGGCGACCAGCGGCTCGGCCGTCCCCGGCAGCCGCCTTGCCGCCATCTCCGCTGCCGTCGCCACGGCCAGGCAGTGGCTCCAGAATCCGCGCCGGTCCAGGGCGCCGGGCCAGGCGTTGAATATCTCCATCACCTTCACGCACAGCAAGACGGGGGTGACGTTTTCGAAATCGAGCACTTCCAAGGCCTGGGCCAGGCCTTGGATGCGCCTTTCGGGGTGCCGGCGCCGCACCATTTCCAGCAGGGCCCGTGCAATGGAGGAATCCGAACGCCCCGCTTGGAGGGGCTGCCGGGGCGCCTCCGAGCCGGGGGGGCCCGCCTTCACATCACGCGTGAGGGCCCCCGGCAGCGCCGGCGGACGGTCCAACTGTCGGACCAGCAGGTCGAGCTGCTGGACGCGCAGCTTCTGGCGTAACGGCCGGGAGCCGTTCGGCCTGTCCAGTTTGCCTTCCTCCGCCACCTGCGTGAATCAGTCACCGAGCCTTGCCCTGGACCAGCTCGACAATGCGGTCGATGACCACCTGAATGTTGAAGGGCTTCTTGATAAAGTCGTCGGCCCCTGCCTGGAGGAGCTGATCGACCTCACTGCGATTGATGACCCCGGAGATAATCAGGATGCGAATGTGCTGGAGGTCCCTGCTCTGGCGAATGGTACGGCAGACGACGTTGCCGTTGATGTCGGGCAGCATGTAGTCCAGCACCACGATGTCCGGGCGGAACCTGTTGGCCTCCACGCCGGCGTCGAACCCGCTCTGGGCCGTCCGCACGTCGAAACGCCCGTCCTTGGCCAGGGCGTCCACGAACAGCTCCACGATGTCCGGGTCGTCGTCCACCACCAGGGCCTTGATCTTGTCGGATTCCAGGGCGTCCAGCGGGATACTGTTGTCTTTCATGAACCTCAGGAGCCTGTCGCGGGGGATGCGGCGGAACTTGCTGCCCGGAACGCGAAAGCCTCCCAGTTGCCCGCTGTCGAAACAGCGAATAATGGTCTGCTGACTCAGGCCGCAGATCTCGGCCGCTTCCCCCGTGGTGAATACGCTCTTATGTCGCAGATTTGGCATGGTGCCTCCCTACCTCTTTACCCTGGCTCGCTACCCCTCTTATCTTTCACGCAACCCTACCCCAACCACCCAAAGCGTCGGTCCTTTTTCTGATCGACTTAATTTATCCAGTCGCTATATTTTAACAAGGCGGGCGCAGCTTTCACCCTGATTCTTCACAATTCAACCTGCGAGGCCCCTCTGCTGGGGTCCAATACGGCCGCAGGCTCCCAGCGAAGTTGGGCGTCGGCTTTTTTGTGCCGATTGTGGCTCAGCATCGGCCCCCACGGCCCAGGAATTGCTGGCGGGAAACCCGGTGGGGAAATTGTGGATAAGGGAGAAGGCTTGCCCGTAAGACAATGTGGATAAGGGCCTTGCCGGCATTACCCGGACACGGACCGCTGTGAGTACAGCGCGAATCCATCATGGGGGCTGCTTGGCATAGCTGTTTTTGGCATAATACGTTGCAGGGCCGAGCCCGGCCGGACGAAGGCGTGGTTGCGTGGCGTTAAAGACTTCTGATTTCGATTACGATCTGCCGGAAGGGCTCATCGCCCAGCAGCCGGCACGCGTCAGGGACCAGTCTCGGCTGATGGTCCTCGACCGGACCACCGGCCGCCGGAGTCACCACATGTTCCGGGAGCTGCCGGAACGGCTGCGCGAAGGGGACGTGCTCGTCCTGAACGATACCCGCGTAATCCCCGCAATGTTCGGCTGCCATCGCCGCACGGGCGGGCGCATCGAAGGGCTCTTCCTGCGGGAGCTGTCCTTGGGCCGGTGGCAGGTCATGCTGAGGGGGGGCGGGCGATGCCGATCCGGAGAGGTGATCTCGCTTTCGGGGGAAGACAACTGCACCCTGATGCTGTCGAAACGCCTCGATGCGGGCGTTTGGGAGGTCGCCGTCGCCCCGCCTGTCCCTGCCCCGGAACTGCTCGACCGTGTCGGCCGGACGCCGCTGCCGCCTTACATCCGCCGGCCCGGCCCCATGACCGATGCCCAGGACCGTGCTGCCTATCAGACGGTCTTCGCGGCCCGTCCCGGGGCCGTGGCTGCGCCGACGGCCGGGCTGCACTTCACCGAGGCCGTGCTGGAAGCGCTGCGGGGCAGGGGCGTTCAACTC
>LJUF01000122.1 GCA_001303665.1 Phycisphaerae bacterium SM23_33
GGCAGCAGCGCCCTGATACTGGGCGCCGGCACGGTGGGCCTGCTGTGGACGCAGTTGCTGAGGACCTCGCCGGCCGGCAGGATCGCACAGAGCGAGCTGGTGGGCTTCCGCCGCCAGAAGGCCCGCCGCCTGGGGGCCGACGTGGTGATTGACCCGGCCGCCGGGGATCTCGCCGAGGCCGTCCGCGGCGAGCTGGGCGACGGGGCCGACTTCATCGTGGATGCCACCGGCAGCCCCGAGGCCGTCGAGCAAGCCCTCGAGCTGCTGGCCCCCGGCGGCACCTTTCTGATCTTCGGCGTGTGTCCTGCCGGCAGCCGCGTCAGCTTCGACCCCCACGAGCTTTACCGCAAGGAGGCCCGCGTCGTCGGCTCGAAGATGCCGCCGGGCACGCTGGACCGTTCGGCCCGGCTGATCGAGTCCGGCCGGATTGCCTGCGACGAAATCGTCACGACCACCGTGGCTTTGGGCCAGGCCGCCGAATCCATCGCCGGCTTCAACACCCACCGCGACAGGCACGTCAAGATCGCCGTCGACCCGTGGAAGTAGAGCGACCGGGGAAACGGGCCGCCGGCCGACAAGCGGGTGCCGCGCCCCGGAAGCTGTGAAATGCACACCGCCGACGTGATCGCCGTCGGCGTGCGTTCGGTCACCGGCTATGGCGGCGGCGGGCGGCGAGGGCGGCCAGGGCGAGGATCAGCAGGGCGGCCGAGGCCGGCTCGGGCACCTGGGTGACCTCCAGCCGCGGCGGCAGCCAACTGGTGTTCTCCTTCGAGGCGAACTTGGGGAAGCAGTAATCGCGGTCAATGCGGAAGGGGATCGTCACGCAGTCGTCCGTGTCGGCAAACGTGCTGTAGGCGGGGTTCTGGCCCAGGGCCCACTGGATCAGGGCGGTCACGTCAATGTTGATGGCCTCCGGCTGGGAGAGCCAGTCGCCGGGGATGTCGGTCACCAGGCCGATCTCGCGGGTGACGCTGTCCACCAGGTTGCCCTCTTCGAGGAACGGCTCGTTGCCGAGGTTGGCCTGGGGGGCGTTGGTCTCGTCAATCACGTTCTCGGGCAGGCCCGTCAGGTTCCAGTCCTTGGCCTCGTCCATGATGGCGAACAGCTTCACGTCCGAGGCATTGTACTGACCGACTTCCAGGTCCAGCTTCAGCCGGGCCTCGGTGACGGCCAGGCCGGCGTCCAGCCCGCTCAGGTTGAAGTGCAGGTACGACTTGGCCACGCCGTTGGAGCGGTGCACGGCCAGTTGGGTGTCGCCGCCGTGGTTTCCGATGGGCGAGGCCGCCGCGCCGTCGCCGATCCAACTGTCGGCGTCGGCGGCAACGGTCGTCATGATGTTGGCCCGCGCCGCCGGGCCGTAGAGCAGCAGCACCGCCAGGGCGGCCGATATGCACGCAGACCCCTTCTTCGCGATTTGCACGGCTGTTGAGCTCTTCACTTTGCTCCTCCTTTTGAGACGGCACTGGCCGGGGCGCATCCGGCACCGCCGCCTGGGTGAACTGCAATCGTTACTTGAGCGTCGTGAGCATCGTGACAGGAAAAACGCAGCAAGCGCACCTTCGTCCTGTCGACGTAACAGGCATGATAACACGGACTTGCCGGTCTGTCAACCGCCGCAGCCGCCGATTTCTTCGCCGGTGGGGGCGAGGCGGCCTCGGGTCCGCCGGGCACGGTCCAGCACCCGCTGGAGTTGGGCGGTATAGGTCTGCTCGAACTCGAAGTGCGAGCGCATCACGCCGAACAGGGCGTCCCAGTCCCACGGCTCGATAAGCACGAAGTTGGCGGCGTCGCCGGGCCTGGGCGAGATGACCACGGACGAGGGGAACCGCCGCACGCCGTAGGTCCGCAGCAGCTCGGCGTGCTCGGCCCGGCCGGCGTCAATCCGCATCTCGACGAAGTGTTTCCGGATGTAGTCCCGCACCTGGGGGACGGCGTTGAGGACGTGGGTCTTGAACCGCCGGCTGGTCAACGAGCCGGCCGACAGGACGTGGCAGAGGACAAGCTTCTTCTCCTGCCGGGCCCGTTCCATGGCGGAGTCCAGGTCGGCGTTGATCTGCTGGACCCGGTACGGCCGCGCCGCCACCGGCCCTTCCAGCGCCAGCACCAGCCGGGGCCGCAGGCGCGGGTCCACCGCGTACTCCGACGAGGCCATCCACACGTCCCTGCCGCCGTACTTGTACACGTGCTTGACCAGCTCCAGCGCCAGGCCGTGGTTGGGCCACCGGCCGGAAACCCAGTTCTGCACCGCCGCGGTGATGTCCAGCGCCGCCCAGCCGGGCTTCTCAAAGGTCAGCGACCCGATCGGCTCGGCCTGTCGGTCCGCCTGGCCGGCGAACATGGGCTGGTCCCAGTTCTCGATGCCGCCCACGGGGAAGGGCCTCTGCCGGCCGGGGGGGACGGGGCTGTTGGTGGCGTTCAGCCCGCCCATGGCGCCGACGATCTGCTCGTCCCATCGCTTCTTCAGGGCGTACGCCCGGCAGTCGCGGTCGGCCTGGCTGTTCAGCCCCAGCACGTGCAGGGCCAGGACGGCCTGCTTGACCCTGGCGGCGGCATCCAGCATGGACAGGTCAAACTTGATCAGCGTGCGGCGGAGCTCCCCGCCCAGGTCCAGCCGGTAGCGCAGCTCCGTGCCGTAGCTGAGATCGTTGCCGACGTTCTGGCAGGAGCCGCCGAAGCCCTTGTCCGGCCGGCCGTCGCCGAAGTATACGTCGCGGGCGCCGTCGTATTCGGGTATGCCCAGCTCGGCCAGGGCCGCGCCCTGATACAGCTCGATGACGGTCGCGCCGGCGTGCTCCCGGCGCAGCCGCCGGGTGACGGCCAGCTCCTCCACGCCCTTGCCGTGCAGGGGGTTGTCCACGTGGAAGGGGATGCGCTTGACGATCCGGCCGAGGTAGCCGCGGGTGTCCATGCCGATGGCCAGCGCCGCCCGCCCGGGCGGGTAGGCGGCCGTCACCAGGATGCTGCCCCAGTAGGCCCCGCCGCATGACCTGTGAAAGGGGATCTTCACGATCCGCCGGCCGCCGGCCTCCACCCAGGCCTCGATGTTCCGGTCGGTCCACGGGCACCACAAGCCGTGGACCTGCCCCAGGCGGATCTCCGGGCTGGAGCCGAGGAAGAACGGGGTGGTGCCGTCCACGTAGATGTTGTCGCCCGGCCGGAGGGTCTTGACGGGCTTTCCCTTGTCCACCAGGACCGACCCGCCGCGCGAGCCCGCCCGGCGGGCGAAGTCCTCGTTGGCGAAGGTGAACTCGTCCCCGCCGAAGCGGACCACCGGGGCCTTCTGCCTGTCTTCCGACCAGGGGAAGCCCCCGTCGGCCACTCGCATGGGGAAGCCCCAGCTCTTGTCCGTCAGCGTGGTTTGCACCAGGATGAAGCCGCTTTCCACGCTGAAGAGGTACTCGAACTTGGGGTCGGGCACGTCGAGCTTGCGCCGGGGCACCAGGGTCACGCCCCAATCGGTCAGGGGGCAGGTGTAGAGCGGCCCGTCCGAGAGCTTCCTGGGCTGGTAGGCCTTCTTCAGGGCGAAGCGCTCGGAGGGCTGGGTCAGGTCGTGGTCGGCGTTGAGGTCCACGTACAGGACATCCACGCCGCGGCCGGTGCCGCCGGACTCGTCGATGACCATGGCCACGATGCTGCCGCCGTCGGGCCCGAAGGCGAGGAAGCGGTACAGCGGCCGCTGCGAGGCGTACTGCGGCTGCTTCAGGCGGCGGTCGATCTTGGTGTGGTCGAACCTGGGCTTGGGGTCGGGGTGAGGCAGCTCGGTGAACGTGCCCGCTGCGGCCGGCAGCCACCACCAGAGCACGCTGATGAGGCCGGCGGCAAGGCATCGGCGGCGGTTCACGACGGACCTCCTGCACACGAAGGCGGAGGAAAGGTACTCAGGTGTCCCTTCCGGACTCCTCTTGACCTCTTACCTCCCAGACTTCTTGACCTCTTCGACTTTTCGACCTTCCTGGCCGGCCCGCTTGTAGCGGTACGCCCAGGTCTCGGTGACGCCGCCGTCGAACAGCTCCTTACGTTCCCGGCGGACGAAGTTCACCAGCAGGTGCACGTTGTGGTCACCATCGTACCACAGCGTGGCCCACTGGCCGGTCGTCTGTCCCGCCGGGGCCGAGCCCGCCGGCCTCAACTCGGTCCAGCGCAGCGTCTTGACGTCCAGGGCCCAGGGCGTGACCGTCTGGCGATACTCTCCGAGCTTGCGGCTGGCGAGGGCGATCACGACCTGACTGTCGGCATCATAGGACAGCGACTGGGCGGCCTTGAGGGCGTCCGGGGCCTGGACCGGGGTGAGCTTCCGGGTGGGCACGTGAAACTTGAACCAGCCCTTCCGGGCGGTGGATAGGAGATGGCAGTCCCAGTCGGGCACATAGGTGGAATAGAACTCGTTCCACTTCAGCTCGGCCGGCGTGGGGCCGAGGCGCGTCCATTGGCGCTTGGCGTGGTCGAAGCGGTGCATGGCCGCGGCGCCGCCGCTGCCGACCGTCAGCACCGGCGCCTCGAAGGCCGGCTCGTACAGCACGTGGTTCTGGGCCCAGCTCCCCCCGGGCTGGGCGGAGCGGTCCTTCAGCCGGTTGACCAGGTGCAGCCACTGCCGCCGGGCCGGGTCGAACTCCCACGTGCCGCTGCTGAGCAGCACGACGAAGAACCGTCGCCGCCCAGGCTGCCAGCAGACCTGCTGGTAGGTATGCTCGGTGTAGGGCCGGCCGGTCGGGGAGAGGCTGGCCGTCATCCCGCCGCCGCCGATCAAGGCCTTCCAGTCGTTGCTGCCGACCTTGGGCCATTCCGGCGGGGTGGCCTGGATCCACCGGTTGGCCCGCGGGTCGTACAGTTGGACGTCGTTTCCCTTGTAGCTGCGATGGGCTCCCCCGAAATGCCACAGCAGCCCCCCGCCCATACAGGCGCCGGAATACGTTCGGGCCTTGGCCATCCCCTCGGGCTGCAGTCGCAGCCAGGTGTTGTCCGGCAGGGCCATCAGCTTGGGATTCAGCGGCCCCTCGCGCGCCGGTCGCGTGGCGGCCGGCTCACCGGCTTGCGCCGCCGCAGCCAGCGTCACCGCCACCAGCGAAACGAACATCGTCTTGTGCATGACGTCCCGCTTTCCGCTGAGCCGGCCCATTCTACCGCCAGCCCGCGCCATGCGGAAGCACTCGCCGGGGCCCGGCGGCCCTTGACGCCCGCGAACGACAGCGGATACGGTGTGGCCGAAGATTCCAGTGGATTGAAAGGACGATGGTATGAAGGCGATGATCGTTTCGGGAAGTCGCAATCCCAAGGGGCAGACGGCCGCGGCGGTGGGGGCGCTGGTGGAAGGGCTGCGCGGGGCGGAGGCGGAGGTGGTGTTTCTGCCGGCCCAGACAATCGAGCGCTGCCGGCAGTGCGACGAGCGCGGCTGGGGCGACTGCCGGGCCAAGGGAAGCTGCGTCATCGAGGACGACTTTGCGGGGCTCCTGGCCAAGCTGCGGGCGGCCGACGCGGCGGTGTTCGCCACGCCGGTGTACTTCAGCGACCTCAGCGAGAGCCTGCGGGCGTTCCTGGACCGGTTGCGGCGGATCACCCGCCACGAGGCGGGCCAGCAAGGCCTGGCCGGAAAGCCGGCTGTGGGCATCTGCGTGGCCGGCGGGGGCGGCGGCGGGGCGCCGTCGTGCGCGCTCAGCCTGGAGAAGGTGCTGAGCACCTGCGGCTTCGACGTGGTGGACGTGGTGCCGGCCCGGCGGCAGAACCTTCAGATGAAAAAAGAGGTTCTCCGGGCCACGGGCAAGTGGCTGGCCGGCTGCCCTTCCTCAAAGTAGGGCGTGCAGCTCCGCTGCACGCGGGGGTTTGTGAGGAGCCCTGCAATGGTAACTGTCTTCCCCGACCGGCAGTGGGATCGGGCTGAGCCGCAGGACGTGGGCATCAACGCCGACGCGCTGGAGGCCGCCCGGCAGTGGCACCAGGCCCAGGCCGGCGAGAAGCCCCACCGCGTTGTGATCGTCCGCGGCGGCCGGCTGGCGGCCGAGTGGCAGCAGGGGGTGGAGACGGACGCCAGGCTGAACATGGCCTCGGCCACCAAGTCGCTGTTCTCCTCGGTCCTGGGCATCGCCATCGCCGAGGGCAAAGTCGGCTCGGCCGACGATAAGGTGGTGGAGTATTTCCCCGAGATGATGGACGTTCCGGAGGGCCGGGGCCCCAAGCCCGGCCGGCACGCCAAGCCCGAAGACCGCGACATCACCTTCCGCCAGCTCATCAGCAACACCTCCGGCTACATGAAGCCGGGCGAGACGCCGGGGGCGGTCTTTCACTACCAGACGTTCGGCATGAACATTCTCTGCCACGCCATCTCCAAGGCGTACGGCCTGTACGACAGCTCCGAGCCCGACCGCCTGCCGGGGATCGGCAAGCTCATCGAGGAGAAGATCCGCGACGGCATCGGCGGGCGGTGGAGCTACCGCTACACCGATTTCGAGCACCCGTCGGGGGCGATGACCAACATCTTCGGCCACAGCCCGCGCTGCGACGCCAGTTGTCGCGACATGGCCCGGATGGGGCTGCTGTGGCTGCACTTCGGCCGCTGGGGCGGCCGCCAGGTCATCCCCCAGGACTGGATGCGGCAGGCGGCGCGGACCGCTCCCGACATCCGCGCCAACTGCCCGCCGGAGCAGTGGTGCTACGGCTACGCCTTCTGGACCAACGATCACGGCCTGCTGTGGCCGGCGCTGCCGCGCGACGCCTTCGCCGCCTCCGGCGCCGGCAGCCAGCACATCCTGGCCTGCCCCGGCCTGGACCTGGTGGTGGCACAGAGCCCGGGCATCTTCGACGACCAGGCCGACGACACGAATCGCGCCCTGCTGGAACGCATCGCCGCCGCCTGCGCGTGAGGCGGCTTGGGGAGCCCCACGCCGGCCGGCTGGGCGCGTGAGGCCTGGCCGTGGGGGCGCACAGGGCTTTCTGATAGAATGCCGCCTCGATGATCGCTTAGATGGCCCCACCGGTAGGCCGAGGCGGCACGAACGTCGAGGAAGACCCATGCTGCTGGAAGACGTTTCCATTCACCAGTTGACGCTGATGCTGGAACCGCGCATGGTCAGGCCGGCCTGGCCGGGGCTGAATGACCCCCGCGTCAAAGCTCGCGCGCGACGGTTCGCCAGGCGGCTGGGCCTGTGGGGCCGGCTGGGCCAGCAGGTGTCCGCGGAGTCGGGCCACAGGGACATCCCGTCGATCCCCCTGTCGGCCTACAGCGAGTACGACCAACGCGGCAGCCGGCAGATCTACGAGCAGGCGTGGGCCCGCCGGCTGGGCCGGACCGAGCGGGCGGCTCTGGCACTGTGGCTGGGGCACCCGGCCGGGGACGTGGACTATCTCCAGGACCTGCTCTGGGCCTGGTGCGAGAACGCCACCTGGACCCACGCCGCCCATGCCGAGGCTCACAGCCCGGCGGTGGATCTCTGGTCCGTGACCCTGGGCCGAATGCTGGCGGAAATCCTTTGCATGTTCGACGGCCGGCTCGGCCGGCGCGTCCAGCAGCGCGTCGGCCGGGAAATCGAGCGGCGGCTGCTCGATGCCATACACGACTGGCGGCAGCCGCCGTGGTGGCAGGCGGTCCGCATGAACTGGAGCCACGTGTGCAACTCCGGCCTGATTGCCGTCGCCCTGTACCGCATTCGGGACCCGGAGGTGCTGGCCGCCTTCATCCACCCGTTGTGCGTGTATCTCGACTACGGCCTTCAGGGCTTCGCCGACGACGGCGGCTGCCTGGAGGGGGCCGGGTACTGGGACTACGGCTTCGGGCACTTCGTTGACGCGGCGGTGATGCTCCACCACCGCACCGGCGGCCGGCTGAACCTGATGGCCGGCGAGAAGATCAAACGCATTTGCCGCTACCCCCTGGCCGTGCACCTGGACGGGCCGAATCGTGTGGCTTACTCCGACTGCGCCCAGGGCTTCTTCAAGGCCCAGACCATGCTCAAGATCAACCGCTTCCACCGCATGCCGGAGCTGTACGCCGCGGCCGATCGTACGCGCGACGGCTTCCTCAATGTGCAGACGTGGCGCGGGTTGGCCCTGTATCGGGGCGAGAAGCCGCTGACCGGCAGCGACGCCGGCGATTACGTCCTGCCGGACACGGGCTTCGCCAAGCTGCGAGCCGCTCGGCGCAAGGCCACGGCAATCGGCGTGCTGGCGGGGCGAAACGACTGGCCGCACAACCACAACGACATCGGCAGCTTCGTGCTGTACGCCAATCGGCGGTTCGTCATCGTCGACCCCGGGGCGCCGCGGTACACGAAGAAGACCTTCAGCCGCGAACGCTTCGACATCCTTTTCTGCAGCTCCCGCGGTCATTCGGTGCCGGTGGTCAATGGCAGGTACCAGCCGGGGGTCGAGAACGGGGATATCCACGGCCACCTGCCTTACGTGGGAACGCTGCGCGTGAAAGGGCACAACGGTGACGGCCCGAAGCGAGCCGCCGTGGACATGACGCGCGCCTACGACGACAAGACGCTCAAACGCCTCACGCGCGAGCTCGTGCTGGACCGCGACGGGGCCCTGACGGTGGCGGACGATTACGAGTTCAGCCGCACGCCGCGCTCGATCGAGGAGGCCTTCGTGACCTTTGAGAGGGCCCGGGCGGCCGGGTCCGGCCGGTCGGTTCTCATCGGTCAGGGGCGCGGCGCAGTGCGCCTGTCGGCGACCGGGGCGGGGGGCAGGTTCGCCGTTCAGCGGCTCGTCGAGGAATCGGAGGAAGGGCGCACCGGCGACGTCCTCCGTCGGATCACCTTCACGCCGAATCGGCTGCAGAAGTCCATGCGGCTGGCGTTCCGGTTCTCGGTCACAACACGGCAGCCCCACCGCGGGTCTTCCCGCGCGAGGACGACGCCGCCGATCCATCGGGACACGAGTGCAGTACCTGGTTCTGAATATCCTGTGCTGGGTGGTCTTCACCCAGACCATACGCTACGCCCAACGCCGCCAGGCGAGGGACTACGTCGTCGGGGCGGTCAACTACGTCCTGGCGGCGGCCGTCTGCCTCATTGCCCTGGCCGCCCTGGCGAGTCTTCGGGGTGCGCCCCCGCTGCTGCCCGCGGCGACCCTCGGAGCCGCCTGCGGGGCCTCGTACTTCGGCCAGTTCCTTCTGCTCCTTGTGGCCTACCGTCTGGCCGGGGTCGGAATCACCATGGCCCTGGTCTCCATGGGCGTGCTGGTGCCCGTGCTGCTGTCCTGGTGCTTGTGGGCTGAGCCGATGACGGCCTGGCGATGGGCGGCGGTCGCGCTGCTGCCGGCGGCGATGGTGCTGGTCAGGCCGATCCGAGACCAGGGAGCCCGCCTCAACTGGAAGGCCGACGCGGTCCTGTTGGCGGTGTTTCTCAACAACGGGCTGATGGGGGCCTTCCACAAGGCCGTAACCATCTACGCCGCCGCCAACTCGGCGCCCGAGCCGTTCCTGTTCTTTCAGCCCTACCAACTGGTGTACGAGGCGTTCCTGTTCCTCGTGGCGGCGCTGTGCTCGGTCGGCTACGTGATGTATCGCCGCGGCGGCTGCGGCGGGGCCGAGATGGCGCTGGGGTCGGTGGTCGGCGTCAGCAACGTGCTGGGGACCCTGCTCACCGTGGTCGCCCTGAGCCTGGTGGCCGCGGCGGTGTTCTTCCCCACGGTCACGTGCGCGTTGGTGGTCCTGTCCGTCATCCTGTCCCGAATCCTGTGGGGAGAGCGGGTAACGCCGCGTCAGGCTGTCGGCCTGGGCGTGGCGGTGTGCATCGTGGTGCTGGTGAACTTGTGAGGGCTCCGCCGCCCGGCCGGCGGGCACCGGCTGCCAGCTACTTGCCGATGCGCGGCGGCTTGTTCAAGGGGCAGGCGGCGATGCAGCTGGCGCAGCTGGTGCCGTTGACCTGCCAGAAGGCCAGGCACTCCTCCGGGTCGGTGTACCACTTCAGCACGCCGGGGTTGTTGGCCGGCGAGGGCCCGCAGGCGGTCCTCTCACCGTCCGGAATGGCACGGGCGGGGCAGGCCTCCACACATTTGGCGCAGGCCTCGCAGAACTCCTGCACGCCGAAGCAGCTCGGCTCGTCGGTGACCAGCGAGCCGTTGCGTCCCAGCTCGCCGAGCCCGGCATCCACGGCCAGGGGGATGCTCAGGGCGGTGTCGTTGCCGCTGGGCAGCGCCAGCCAGCCCAGCTCGCTCAGGTAGCCGGCCAGGCACGTGGCCGTGAAGGCCATCTGCGAGTAGGCCCTGCCCGTGGCCGCGGCGGCCGTCACGGCGGGCGAGGTGCGGAGGAGGTCGTAGTCCATCTCGATGGCCATGACGATGGCCGTTTCCAGGCGGGCCAGCAGGTTGCAGGTCGGCTCGTCTTCGCAGGCGTACAGCCACAGCGGGTTCGCGCGGGTCACGCCCACCAGGGAGGCACCGCAGAAGGCGGCGGCGTCCTTTACCCGCCGGGTGAACTCAGCCCAATCCTGCGGCTGGTAGCGGTTGTCGGCGGCCTGCCGGTCGGTCAGCTCCGCCGGCTTGGGCCACTGGCTCCGCAGCAGGCTGTCGGGCGCCCGGGCGGCGACGTGCAGGGCCTGGTCTTCCGCGGGGTGCTCCGGTTTGGCCTCGGGCGCGGCCACCCGGCGGGCCTTGGCCCTCGGTGTGGAAGCCGCCGAGCCGGGGCCCGCCTTGCGTCGGGCGAAGGCGCTGTTGCGCCAATCGAATCGCTTCAGTTCACCGACGATCTGGTAGGGCTGCATGGCCTGTGATCCTTCCGCGGAGGCACCGCGACCTGGGCGGGCATTCATCACGCCCGGCCAGGCGGCATGGACAGACATGATACCATGTGCCGGCAGGCGGCTGGCCGGTCGGCAGCGCGAGATTTGAGGAAACTCGATGCAAATCCGGGCTGCAGGGTTATACTGGGCGGCCCGTCAGGGCGGTTTCGACGGGCGTCAGGGGTAGTGAGGCCCCGCACAGGGAGATACCCATGAAGGACAGGCTCTTCGATGTCCTGAAGCAGGCCAAGGCCGACTACGCGGAGGTCCGGTTCGAGCACGAGGACAGTACCTCGATTACCTACCGCGGCCGGGAGGTCGAGGACGTCTCGGCCAGCAAGCTCCGCGGCGGGATCGCGCGGGCGTGCACGCGGGGCGGCTGGGGTCTGGCGACCTTCGACAGCCTGGACGACTTGGAATACAGCGTGGCCGAGGCCTGCCAGTGCGCCGCACTGGTGGGAAAGGAAAAGACCCAGTTGGCGGACACGCCGGTGGTGGACAAGGTGATCCCGGCGAAGCTGGAGCGGGATTTTCGGGGCGTGAGCTTTGACGACAAGCTGGCCTTGGCGGCCGGCTACAACGACATCATCCTGAAGGCCGACCCGGCCATCGAGACCTCGCGCGTGGGCTACGCCGACTCCTTCCGCACGGTCCACTTCGCCTCCTCGCGGGGGACGTACTACTGCGAGGAGCGGCCGAAGGTCAGCGTGTATTACAGCGGCACCGCCCGCGAGGGGGCGCTGGTGCAGCGGGCGCTGGACGGCGTCTCCTCGGCGGTCACGTACGACGAGGTGGCGCGGCTGGAGGATAAGGTGCTGGAGGTGGCCCGCCGGGCGGCGGCCCTGCTGAAGGCACCGCAGTGCCCCGGCGGCAAGTTCACCGTGATCCTGGACCAGGAGCTGGGCGGCGTCTTTGCCCACGAGGCCTTCGGCCACCTCAGCGAGGCCGACTTCCTGCATGAGAACCCCAAGATGCGTGAGCTGATGCACCTCGGCCGGAAGATGGGCGTCAAGCAGCTCGAGATCGTTGACGACGGCGCGATGGGCCAGCTCATCGGCACCCACGCCTTCGACGACGAGGGCACGCCCACCGGCCGGACCCACCTGATCAAGGAAGGCGTGCTCGTCGGCCACCTGCACTCGCTGGAGACGGCGGCGAAGATGGGCGAGAAGCCCACCGGCAACGCCAGGACGGTCAACCGGACGCATCCGCCCATCGTGCGGATGACCAACACCTACATCGGCAACGGCGAGCTGAGCTTCGACGAGCTGGTCGGCGGGGTGGACAAGGGCATCTACGCCTGCGGGCTGCTGGGCGGGCAGACCATGATGGAGATGTTCACCTTCTCGGCCGCCTACGGCTACCGGATCGAGGGCGGCCGGATCGGCGAGCTGGTCCGCGACGTGGTGCTGACCGGCAACGTGTTCGAGACGCTTCACGCCATCAACGGATTCGGCGACGACCTCAAGATGGTCCAGAAGGGAGCCGGCGGCTGCGGCAAGGGGGCACAGTCGCCGCTGCCGGTGACGTTCGGCTCGCCCCACCTGAGGGTCGAGAACGTCGTGATTGGCGGCAGATAACGAGGGCGCTGACATGCGAAACTCCATGATGGATCAGGCGACGGAGCGGCTGCAGCAGGCACTGGGCGCGATTCAGAAGCGCGGCGCCTCCTCGGCGAGGCTCAGCTTCGGCCAGGGCGAGAGCATCGGCTGCGAGTTTGAGAACGGCCGGCTGAAGACGGCCGACAGCCGCCAGTCCGTCTCGGTCAACGTCGAGGTGGTGGTGGGCGGGAAGGCGGGCCAGACGTCCTGCAACAACCTCGCCGACCTGGACGAGATGACGGACCGGGCGTTCGCGCTGGCCCGGGCCGGCAGCGCCGTCCACTTCCAGGCCTACCCCCCGCCGGCGCCGCTGGCGGAGGTCAAGACCTTCTCGGAAAGGACGGCCGGCCTGTCGCGGGAGACCATGATCGAGAGCTGCCAGAAGATCGTGGACGCCCTGAAGGCCCACGACCCGGAGCTTTTCATCGAGGCCGGCGCCGGCCGGGGCGAGTCCGAGAACGTCCTGGTCACCAGCGGCGGGGTGTGCCACCAGAGCGCCGACACGGGCTGTGGGCTGCATGCGTGGGTGCAGCGGACGCAGGGCACGGACATGCTCTTCAGCGGCTTCGGCCGGAGTTGGAAGGACCTGAACGAGTTCTACGACCCCGACGTGATCGTCGAGCATATCCTGGAGGAGCTGCGGCACGGCGAGCGGATCGCCCCCGCGCCGACGGGCAGGACGGTGGCGCTGCTTTCGCCGGACATGCTGGCGGGGCTGCTCTGGCCGGTGCAGATGGGGATCAACGGCCGGAACGTGGCCAAGGGCGACTCCCCGCTGGCCGGCCGGCTGGGCCAGCAGATCCTGGACCCGTGCTTCACCATCATCGACGACCCGCACCTGGACTACTGCAACGGCGCCGCCCAGATCAGCCGCGACGGCATCCCCACCCGCAGGATGACCCTCTCTGACCGCGGTGTGCTGACGAGCTTCCTG
>LJUF01000123.1 GCA_001303665.1 Phycisphaerae bacterium SM23_33
GGGCAAGAGCCCCCACACGCTGGCGCGGAGCAGCCCCATCAAGGCCGCCATCCTGATCTTCCAGGCCAAGCCCAAGACGGTCGTGGGCTACGGATACTACCGCGGCGTGCTGGCCACCACCACCATGCGCGCCCTGTCCACCGCGGAGTTCCAGGCGGACCGGTATCTCGTCGCCGAGCACGGCAACGTGCTGGCCGTCTTCGCCCCCAACGACGCGACCGGCCTGAAGCTGTTCAACAAGGCCGGCATGGTCCTGCTGCGAAACGAGAACTCCAGGGACAAGTACCAGGGCGTGGGGATCTCGCTGGACAACCCCTACGAACATCCGGTGACCGGCGAGCTGACCGCCCGGGACCTGCGGACGCTGAACGAGTACCGCCTGAACCTGCTGCGCGACAACCGGATCAACCAGGAATCGCTGGAGATCCTCAACAACCGGGCGAAGGAGCTGGAGATCCAGGCGGCCAAGGGCCGCCAGCCCGAAAAGCCCGGCGCGGAGGCCAAGTCGCTGGACTGGTACTTCGGCACGCTGGGGGCGGCGGCGGCGATGTCCCGCCGCGTCTACCGCCCGCTGGTGGGCGTGCTGAACGACCTGGTCACCGCCGTGGTCCTCCTGCTCCTGCTGGCCGTGCCGTTCGCCTATTCCCTCGAACGCCTCCTGATCGGCTCCCCCCACATCTACCGCCAGATCGGCTGGTTCACCGTCTTCTTCCTCCTGACCTTCGTGCTGCTGTACGTGGTGAACCCGGCGTTCCGGATTGCGGCCACGCCGGTGATCATCTTCCTGGCCTTTGCGATCATCGTGTTGAGCAGCCTGGTGATCTTCATCATGGTCCGCAAGCTCCAGGCGGAGATCCGCAAGGCGCAGGGCCTGGCCACCACCGTTCACAGCACGGACGTCTCGCGGCTGAGCACGATGATGGCGGCGGTGAACATGGGGATCTCGACGATGCGGCGCCGCCCGCTTCGGACGCTGCTGACGGCCATCACGGTGGTGCTGCTGACCTTCACGATCCTGACGTTCGCCTCGTTCGGCAGCAGCTGGGGCAACCGGCGAACCTATCAGGGGCCCATGAGCGGGCCCAGCCGCATCCTCGTCCGCCACATGCTCTGGAGCCCCATCAGCGACGAAGTCTACAAGAAGCTCCGCGGGCACCTGTCGGACGAGGCCCAGGTCATCCCCCGGTATTGGGTCTCCCCCACCGCCCAGGAAGCGCAGAACGCCATGCGGTCCGGCGAGAGCCTGGAGATGCTGGTGTCCAGCGGGGACACGCGGCACGTCACGCCGGTGGCGGCGGCCATCGGGCTGGACCGCAGGGACGTGGACCGCCAGTCGCTGATCAAGCAGCTGTTCCACCCCGCCGCCCGGCTGGACATGCTCGGCACGGCCGAGGCGGCCGACCTGAAGCCCGGCCGAAGCGAGGGCATCTTCCTGACCGACGCCGTCCGCAAGGAGCTGCACCTCAGCGACCAGGACGTCGGCACCGCCGACGTCATCCTCCACGGCGTGCGGTTCACCTACGCCGGCATCGTGGAGGACGCCCTGGCCGGATTCGACCTGATCGAAGGCACCAGCATCCTGCCGGTGGACTACCAGGCCTCCGGCGGCGGATCACTGGACACCTTCACGCAGCAGGAGGCCAGCGAGTCGCTCCACGAGCTGCCGGACATCGAGAGCGCCCAGTTCGTCAACTACAACGTGGACCGGGTGGTGATTGTCTCGCCGGCGGCGGCGCAGCTGCTCCGCGGGCAGGTGCGGGCCGTCACCGTCTACCCCCACCCCGAGCAGGCCGAGGCGCTGCACGACATGGCCGACCGGATCGCAACCATCACCGAGCTGCCCACCTACGTGGGCGACGCCAACGGCGTCTACCGCCTCATCTTCACCTCCCTCGCCGAGGCGAGCGGCCTGCGTGACCTGCTCATCCCCGTCGTCCTCGGCGGGCTGATCGTCTTCGCCACCATGCTCGGCAGCGTCTCCGACCGCGAGCGGGAGATCTACACCTTCAGCTCGCTGGGCCTGGCGCCGCCGCACGTGGCCAGCCTGTTCTTCGCCGAGGCCAGCGTCTACGCCGTGATCGGCGGCATGGGGGGATATCTGCTAGGGCAGGTGGTGGCCCGGCTGCTCACCTGGCTTTCCGGCATCTGGGACTTCGCCGTGCCCACGATGAACTACAGCTCCACCAACGCCATCGTGACCATCCTCATCGTCATGAGCACGGTGCTGATCTCGACGATCTACCCGGCGGTCAAGGCCTCGCGGTCGGCCAACCCCGGCATCCAGAGGCACTGGAAGATCCCCACCCCCAAGGGCAACCTGTACGACCTGGTGTTTCCGTTCACGGTGTCGGCCTACGACATCACGGGGGTGGTGAGCTTCCTGAAGGAGCACTTCGACAACTACTCCGACACGTCGCTGGGGGTGTTCGCCACCACCGAGAGCCACATCTTCTGCGAGAAGCCGACCGAGATGCTGGGGATCGCCGCGACGGTGGCCCTGGCGCCGTTTGACCTGGGCGTGAACCAGAACTTCGCCCTGCTCAGCCAGCCGAGTGAGATCGAGGGGATCGACGAGGTGCGGATCCTGATCTACCGCCTCAGCGGCGCCAACGGCGACTGGCGGCGGTCCAACCGCGTGTTCATCAACGACCTCCGCAAGCAGCTGCTCATCTGGCGGGCGCTGCCGCCTGAGGTCATGGAGAAGTACCGGCACAAGACGCTGGAGCTGTGGGATCAGCTGCCCCGAGAGCGGGTGGACGCCGAGACGATCGGAGGCACCGTGTGAGCACAGTCCGCATCGACAGGGAGCTGGAAGAGTTCCGCCGCCTGATGGAGGTGCCCTCGACCTTCGAGGAGGGCTTCAGCTGGACCGCCCTGGTGGGGGCGCTGTTCGTGGCGCTGCTGATGGTGCCCGGGGCGATGTACATGCAGCTGCTGGCGGGGTTCGGCGTGGGCCCGGCGGCCCAGTGGGTCACCGTGGTGCTCTTCATCGAGGTCGCTCGCAGGGCTCACAAGCGTCTCCGCCGGCCGGAGATCTTCGTGCTGTTCTACATGGCCGGGGCCGTCATGGTCCAGCCCATGCAGGGCCTGCTGTGGAACCAGTTCTTCGTCCAGAGCCGCGCCGGCACCGGCAGCGGCGTGGCCGAGAGAATGGTCGAATGCTGGTGGGTGGCCCCCACCGACCCGGAGATCCTGGCCCGGCGGAGCTTCTTCAACCCGGCCTGGTACCCGGCGATCGGGATGATGGTCTTCGGGACGCTGATGGGGCGGCTGAACAGCTCGATCCTCAGCTACGGGCTGTTCCGCGTCGCCAGCGACATCGAGAAGCTGCCCTTCCCCATGGCGCCCATCGGCGCCCAGGGCATCATGGCCCTGGCCGAGCAGCAGAGCGAGGAGGGCGGCGCCGGCGCCGACGCCAAGGAAGGGTGGCGCTGGCGGGTGTTCAGCATCGGGGGGGTCCTGGGCCTGAGCTTCGGGACGCTGTACATGGCCCTGCCGGCCATCTCTTCGGCCGTGCTCGACAGGCCCATCACCATCTTCCCCATTCCCTTCGTGGATTGGACGCAGAAGACCTCCACCTTCCTGCCGGCGGTGGCCACCGGGATCAGCCTGAACCTGGGGCATCTGGTCACCGGCATGGTCCTGCCGTTCTTCGCCATGCTGGGCAGCTTCATCGGGCTGATCATCACGGTCGTGGCCAACCCCCTGCTGTACCGGGCCGGCATGCTGCCCAGCTGGGACGCAGGCGACGACACCGTCCGTACGCTGTTCAAGAACAACATCGACTTCTACTTCAGCTTCAGTATCGGCGTGGCCCTCGCCATCGCCCTGGCGGGCCTGTGGCAGGTGTATCGCGGCCTGCGCCAGCGGGCGAAGCTGCGCAGGAAGCAGCAGCTCCTCCGCCTGGAGATCGAGGAGGAGCGCCCCCTCACCCCGCCCGGGCGGGGCGACATCCGCGCCCGGTGGATCCTCGCCACGTACCTGTTCACCTCCAGCGCCTACATCGTCGTCAGCGGGCTGCTGATCAACTGGCATTCCGGCGTGATGACGGTGCTGCTGTTCTTCGCGTTTGTCTACACGCCGCTGATCAGCTACGTGACGGCCCGGCTGGAGGGCCTGGCCGGGCAGGTCGTGGAGATCCCCATGGTCCGGGAGGCCGCTTTCATCCTCTCCGGCTACAGCGGCGGGGTGAAGGTGTGGTTCCTCCCGGTGCCCATGGCCAACTACGGGCAGCGGACCGTCTTCTGGCGCCAGGCCGAGCTGACCGGCACGCGCTTCTGGTCGATCTGGAAGGCCGAGCTGCTCCTGGTGCCCATCGTCCTGATCGCCGCGATCGTGTTCGCCCAGTTCATCTGGTCCCTGGCGCCGATTCCCGGCCCGGAGTATCCGTATACCGAGCGGATGTGGGAGCTGAACGCCGCCAACCGGTGTATCATCCTGACCAGCACGCTGGGACGGTTCAGCCAGTTCCAGGAGGCGTTCAACTGGAAGTACCTGGTGGCGGGGGCGGGGTTCGGGACCGTCCTGTTCGCCGTCATGTACCTGCTGCACATGCCGATCATGCTGACCTACGGCGTGGTCCGCGGGCTGAACCAGACCATGCCCCACGCCGTGCTGCCCAACTTCATCGGGGCGCTGATCGGGCGGTACTACTTCCAGCGCCGCATGGGCCTCAAATGGAGACAGTACATCCCCGTCGTGGCGGCGGGGTTCAGCTGCGGGATGGGCCTGATCACCGTCTTCGGCGTGGGCATGGTCTTCCTGGCCAGGGCGGTGATCAAAATCCCGTTCTGAGGGGGGAGTTTTACCGCAGAGGACGCGGAGAACGCAGAGGAAGTAGAAGAACAAGAAGAAGAAGAAGAAGAAGAAACGAAGAAGCAAACCGCAGAGGACGCGGAGAACGCAGAGGAAGTAGAAGAAGAAGAAGAAGAAGAAGAAGCGAAGAAGCGAACCACAGAGCACACGAAGAACACAGAGAGAGTAGAAGAAGAAGAAGAAACGAAGAAGCAAACCACAGAGGACACGAAGAACCTAGCGCGGGCGCGGCCGCAACCAAGATGACGAATGACAAATGCCAAATGACGAATGAAGAGGCGACCTGCGAACCTGCCGGCACCGGAATGGCACCAGGGTCAGGCCCGAAGGGCCGGAAGATCGTAGCCGGGGGCGTGAGCCCCCGGCCGGCGAGCCCGGAATCCCAGAGCCCTGGAAGGGCGAAAGAACCGCCCCCTGCCGGACCACCTCAACGCGTTGAGTCCGCAAAGCTCACCAGTGCCCTCCATCCAGGGCTTGCGCAAGAAAACAAGCTTTCACACGCTTCCGGGACAAAGAAAAGCAGAAAGAGCAAAACGAAGAAGAACGAAAAACAGTCGAACAGATCCCCGGCGGCCGGCTGCGGAAAGGGTCGGGGCGCTGTTGTTTGCGATTCTTCTCTGGCTTCTTCTGCCCTCCGTGCTCTCTGTACTGCAAGGCGGCAAGATAATCGCTTCTGCGATGATGTTGTCGGGCGGAATACCGGCATGGCCCGCGGGCTCGGCTTCGCGACGAGGCGACCGGCCGAGGGAATCCGCAATCCGCAATCTACAATCCGCAATCTACAATCGGTTGCGGGCTTCAGCCCGCGCTGTGTCCTCCGTGGTGAAGAAAAGGGCGCCCCGACAAAATGCCACAGGAAGTCATCATCCACTGCATGGGCCTGACGAAGACCTACAAGATGGGCGACACCGAGGTCCACGCCCTCAGCGACATGGACCTGGACGTCTACCAGAGCGAGTACCTGTCCGTGATGGGGCCCAGCGGCTCCGGCAAGAGCACGCTGTTCAACATGATCGGTGCGCTGGACCGCCCCACGGCCGGCACGGTCACCATCGCCGGGGTGGATCTGACCAGCCTGTCCAGCCTCCAGCTGGCCTACATCCGCAACCGCCACATCGGCTACGTGTTCCAGGACTTCAACCTGATTCCCTCGTTGACGGCCCTTCGCAACGTCATGCTGCCGTTGCTGTTTTCGGGCATGAGCAGCGAGGACGCCGAGTCCCGCGCCGTGGAGGTGCTCACCGAGGTCGGGCTGGACCATCGCCTCCACCACCGCCCCCACGAGCTGTCCGGCGGGCAGCAGCAGCGCGTGGCCATCGCCAGGGCGCTGTCCATGAACCCCACCATCATGCTCGCCGACGAGCCCACCGGCAACCTCGACCTCCATACCGGCGAGGAGATCATCAACATCCTCCGCGGCCTGTGCGACGACCACGGCGTCACCGTCATCACCGCCACCCACGACCACAAGATGCTCGACAAGTCCGACCGCATCCTCTGGATCAAAGACGGCCGAAAGGACCGCCTCGAAAGGCGCGAGGACCTCGACATCCGCGTGGGAAAAGTGGAATAGCAGGGATCCCGCGGATGCAGGGAATGCCCAACGACCCGCAGCGATGAATCCAAGGAGACTTTCGTGATGGCCAGAATGAGAATGGTTGCTCTTGTGTCGTTGATCGCGTTGTTGGCCCCGGCCGCCTCGGCCCAGTGGAAGCCGGCCAAGGGGCCCCTGATGACCCGATGGGCAAGGGGAGTCTCGCCCGACAAGGCCCACCGCGAATACCCCCGCCCGCAGATGGTCCGCAAGGACTGGACCAACCTCAACGGCCTGTGGGACTACGCCGTCCGCCCGAAGGACGAGCCCGCCCCGGAGAAGTACGACGGGCAGATCCTCGTGCCGTTCCCCATCGAGTCGGCCCTGTCGGGCGTGATGAAGCGGGTCACGGCGGAGCAGCGCCTCTGGTATCGCCGCACCTTCGCCGTCCCGGCCGACTGGAAGGGCAAACGCCTCCTCCTGCACTTCCAGGCCGTGGACTGGGACGCCGCCGTCTCCCTCAACGGCAAGAAGATCGGCACGCACCGCGGCGGATACGACGCCTTCACCTTCGACATCACCGAGGCGGCCAAGCCCGGCAAGGACAACGAGCTGATCGTCGGCGTCTTCGACCCCACCGCCGCCGGCGCCCAGCCCCGCGGAATCTGGTACACCCCCACCACCGGCATCTGGCAGACCGTCTGGCTGGAGCCGGTGGGCCCGCGGAGCATCCAGTCGCTGAAGATCGTCCCCGACGTGGACGCAGGATGCCTGAGGCTGACCGTGATCGGGCGCGGAACCTCCGAGGACTGCCGCGTCCACGCCACGGCTCTCGACGCCGGCAAGGAGGTGGCCGCAGCCAGCGGAAAGGTCGGCCAGGAGCTCCGCCTCCAGATCGCCAAGCCCAAGCTCTGGTCGCCCGACACCCCCCACCTGTACGACCTGAAGGTCGCCCTCCGGCGCGACGAGGCCAAGACGCTCTGCGACGCCGTCGAGAGCTACTTCGGCATGCGGAAGGTCTCCATGGGCAAGACCAAAGACGGCTTCCTGCGGATCCTGCTCAACAACCAGTTCGTCTTCCAGATCGGTTTTCTGGACCAGGGCTTCTGGCCGGACGGCCTGTACACCGCGGCCACCGACGACGCCCTGCGGTACGACGTCGAGGTCACGCGCAAGCTGGGGATGAACCTGGCCCGCAAGCACGTGAAGATCGAGCCGGACCGCTGGTACTACTGGTGCGACAAGCTGGGGCTGCTGGTCTGGCAGGACATGCCTTCCGGCAGCACCACGCGCGACCGAAAGCAGTTCCGCCGGGAGCTCACCCGCCTGGTCGAGGGAATGGGCAACCACCCCAGCATCATCATGTGGATCGTCTTCAACGAGGGCTGGGGCCAGAACAGGAAGGACCCCGCCGACACGAAGGCCCTGGTAGACCTCGTCCGCAAGCTCGACCCCAGCCGGCTGGTCTCCCAGGCCAGCGGGTGGGCCGACCACAAGGTGGGCGACATCATCGACGTTCACTCCTACCCCGGCCCCGCCGCGCCCAAGCCCGAGGACAAGCGCGCCGGCGTCCTGGGCGAGTTCGGCGGACTGGGGCTCGGCCTGCCCGGACACACCTGGGCCAAGAAGACCTGGGGCTACCGCGGCATGGCCGACCGGAACCAGCTCACCACACGCTACGTGGACCTCCTGCGGAAGGTCCACGCGCTGAAGCTCACCCGCGGGCTCTCGGCGGCCGTCTACACCCAGACCTCCGACGTCGAGACCGAGTGCAACGGCCTGATGACGTACGACCGGGCGATCATCAAGCCGGACATCGAGAAGGTAGCCGCCGCCAACCGCGGCGAGTTCCCCCCGCCGCCCATCGTCAAGCCCGTCGTGCCCACCTCGCAGGCCAAGGGCATCGAGTGGCGCTACACCACCGAAAAGCCCGCCAAGGACTGGGCCAAGTCGGACTTCGACGACTCGTCCTGGCAGAAGGGACCCGGCGGATTCGGCACGCGCGGCACACCCGGCTCCACCGTCCGCACCGAATGGAAGACCCCGGACATCTGGATCCGCCGGACCTTCGAGCTGCCTGAGGCGAAGTTCACCGATCTGCACCTCCGCATCCACCACGACGAGGACGCCGAGGTCTACCTCAACGGCGTCCTGGCGGCCCGGGCCCGGGCCTACACCGTCGACTACGAGCCGATCGCGATCAGCCCCAAGGCCAAGGCCGCCCTGAACAAGGGCACCAACGTCTTCGCGGTCCACTGCAAGCAGACCGGCGGCGGCCAGTACATCGACGTCGGCCGGGCCGATCTGATCCCCCGGCCGAAGGAGAAGTAGCAGGGATGAACGCCGATGACAGGCCGGGCCGGAGCGATTCGGAGCCGGCGCCGGAAGTCACGATCTATACCGACGGCGCCTGTGTGGGCAATCCCGGGCCGGGCGGCTAC
>LJUF01000124.1 GCA_001303665.1 Phycisphaerae bacterium SM23_33
CAAGGACCTGCCGTTCCTCCAGCAGCACCTGGACCTGCCGTTCCAGCCGGTGCTGGTCAAGGGCCGCAACAATTACCTGTGCGCCCGCCGGCTGGAGATGGCCACCCGCCGGGCCGACAGGATCTTTTCGTCGGCCCGCGAGATCGAGCAGCTTGCGCGCCTGGCTGAATGGGCGGCCGAAACCGAGGCCGGCTCCCGCCAGGACGTAACCTTTGCCCTGTCCGATTCGGTCTGGAACCGCGTCCGGGCCGAGCACGGCTCGTGTGCCGGCCACCAGTGCAAGTGGTTCGCCCGCTGCCACTTCCAGGCGGCCCGCCGAGCCGTGCGCAAGGCGAACCTGCTGGTGGTCAACCACGCCCTGCTGTTTTCGGACCTGGCCCTGCGGCTGAGGTCGCAGGACTCGCCGGCGGAGCTGCTGGGGGCCTACGACCTGCTGGTGCTGGACGAGGCCCACACGCTGGAGACGGTGGCTTCAGACCATTTTGGCGCGTCGGTCAGCTCCGCGGGGGCGCAGTTCCTGCTGCGGGAGCTGTACAACCCGCGCAGCGACCGCGGCGTGCTGGCCCTGAGCGGCGACGCCAAGGCCATTGCGGCGGTGACCGCCGCGGCCAGGGCCGCGGAGCAGTTCTTTGCGGCCTTGTCGGAGGTCCGCCCGCCGCGGGTGGCTCCCAACGGCAGGATGGCCGAGCCCAACGTCGTGGACAACACGGTCTCCCCGGCCCTGAAGGAAGTGGCCCGGCACCTGGAGCGAATCCGCAAGTCCATGCCCGACCCGTCCGCCCGCCTGGAGCTCCGCCATTACGAGCAGCGGGCCGAGGAGCTGGCCGACACCATCGCTGACCTCATCGCCGGCAGGTACGAGGATTTCGCCTACTGGCGGACGGTCCGCCTGCTTCGAAACGCGCGCCAGGTGTTCCTGGCCTGCGCACCCATCAACGTCGCACCCATCCTGAAGCGGACGCTCTTCGAGTCGGTCAATTCGGCGGTGTTGACTTCGGCCACGCTCACGACGGGCCGGGCGGGCGTCGGCGGCTTCGACTACATCCGCTCCCGCCTGGGGCTGGACGAGCCCCGCGAACTGTGCCTGGACAGCCCTTTCGATTACCGCCGGCAGGCCAAGCTCTACGTTGAGACCAAGCTCGGCGACCCCAATGACCTCGAAACCTTTCTGCCGCCGGCGGTGCGGGCGATCGAGCACTACGCGGCCAAGAGCCGCGGGCGGTGCTTCGTGCTGTTCACCTCGTACGCCATGCTCGAGGCCGCGGCGGAGCGACTGGCGGAGTTTGCCGACCGCGAGGGCTACCAATTGCTGGTGCAGGGCGGGCCGCTGCCGCGGTCGGCCATGCTGAGGCGCTTCCGGAGCGGCGGGCGGCGGGTGCTGCTGGGTACGGCCAGCTTCTGGCAGGGGGTGGATGTGGCCGGGGAGGCCCTGTCCAACGTGATTATCGTGAAGCTGCCCTTCGCGGTGCCGGACTCGCCCATCGTGGAGGCCCGCATCGAGGACATCCGCCAGCGGGGCGGCGACCCCTTCCGCGAGTATCAGCTTCCGGAGGCGGTGATTCGCTTCAAGCAGGGCTTCGGCCGACTGATCCGCTCCACCACCGACACGGGCTTCGTGGTTTGCCTGGACCACCGCATCGCCACCCGCGGATACGGGCGGCAGTTCATCAATGCCCTGCCGGACATCGAGATCGTCGCCGACGAGGTGGGGGCGCGGGCGGCCGAGGCGGATTTCTGAGCCGCTCACCAAACGCCCCTGCCGGTGGCCGGGCCTCGGCCTGCTCCCATGTGGGATGAATTACCTTGAGCCTCGCTTGGGTCGGCTGCTGCGGCCTGGCGGCTTCACGCTCCACAGGTTCGGTGGGTTCCGCTTGCCTTGGCCGCCCCCTTCGGCCGCGACGACGGGGTTGGTCAGCTCGCCGATTCCCTCGACGGCGCAAGTAATGATGTCACCGTCACGTAGGAACACCTGCGGGGAGCGGGCCGCGCCCACGCCGCCCGGCGTGCCGGTCAGGATGACGGTCCCGGGCAGCAGCGTCAGGTCGGCCGAGAGAAACTCCACCAACTGCGGCACGGTGAACAGGAGGTCTGAGGTGCTGGCCTCCTGCATGACCCGGCCGTTGAGGGTCGCGGTCAGGCGCAGGTCGGCCGGGTCCAGATCGGTTTCGATGCACGGCCCCAGCGGGCAGAAGGTGTCGAAGCTCTTTGCCCGCACCCACTGGCCCAGCCGCTGCTGCCAGTCGCGGGCGGAGACGTCGTTGGCGACGGTATAGCCGAGGATATATTCGGCGGCGGCGTCGGCGGAGACATTCCGGCATTTGTGGGCGATGACCACGGCCAGTTCCACCTCGTAGTCCACGCTCGCCGGCCCGACGGCGGGGAGCACGATGGGGTCGCCGGGATGGTTGACGGAGGTGGTCGCCTTGGCGAACACGACCGGGGCGTCGGGAAGAGGCTTGTTGGTTTCCAGGGCGTGCGAGCGGTAGTTCAGCCCGATGGCGAAGATGTTGGGCGGGGCCAGCGGGGCCAGGAGCTTCGTGACCGAAACCTCCTCCTCCGTGATGCTGTAATCGCCGAGGATCTCGCCCGCTATCCGGCGGAACACGTCATTGGTTTGGGCGACGTAGGCCACCCGGGAGTTCTCGTCGAGCACGCGGTACAGTTTCATCCGCTTTCTCCTGTTCGGCGCCGACAGTGTAGCCGAGCCGGGCAGTGCAGGCCAGTGGCCCGCCGGCGTCGCGGCTCAGGGCGGATTCTCGCATCCGGGCCGGCCTTGTGTTCTAATAGCAGGCCGGAAGGGCTCTTGAGCATGGCCGAGCGGATCGTACTCTTCGGTGGGACGTTCAATCCAATTCACCACGGCCACCTGATCGTCGCCCGGGCCGTGGCCGAGTATTTCCATTTCGAGCGGGTCATTCTCGTTCCCGCGGCCGTGCCGCCGCACAAGCCCCTGGCGGACGAGCCGGCTCAGGAGGGGGCGACCCCGGTCCTGCCCTCGGCGGAGCAGCGGCTGGCAATGATCCGGCAGGCGATTGCTGGCGAGAAGCTCTTCGACGTCACCGATACCGAGCTGAAGCGCCGGCCGCCCAGCTATACCTTTGACACGCTCATGGCCTTCCGCCAGGAGCACGGGCTGGAGGCGCAATTGTACTGGGTGGTCGGGGCCGACATGCTCGAGGACCTGCCGAGCTGGCACCGGGCGGAGGAGGTGGTGGACATGGCGACGATCATCACGGCGGCCCGGCCGCCATGGAGCGAGCGGCTGGCGGAGACCCTGGGCAAGCTGCGGGCTCGCTTCAGCCCCGAGCAGGTGGCCCGGCTAGCGGCGGCGGCGGCTCCCACGCCCCTGATCGATATCAGCAGCACCCAGATTCGCCACCGGGTGCGAGAGAGGAAATCCATAAAGTTTTTGACCCCCGAGCCCGTCATAAACTACATAAAAAAGCATGGGTTATACACGCGTCCGGGGTAGGTCGGCATAAGACCTTGATTCGGTTAGGCTTACGACTCGGCTTGGCGGGGAGCCGGTTCGGTTTGTGAGGAATTTGAGAAATATCGGTTTTTGGCCTTGACAGTTTGGGGATTTGGGCTTACAAAATTGTGTGCTACAGTGAGAGAGGCTCCTCGGCCGAGCTCCCTCCCTTGGCCGAGTTACTGCAACGGCGTCAGGCTCCCCTCCCCTGGCGCCGGCTTTTTTGAGGGCTCAGGCGCGCTAAGGACGCGCGCACGCCGACGGTTGTGAGTTTGG
Source organism: Phycisphaerae bacterium SM23_33 (assembly GCA_001303665.1). GTDB lineage: Bacteria > Planctomycetota > Phycisphaerae > SM23-33 > SM23-33 > SM23-33. Next base: position 3,749 of record LJUF01000124.1, read on the forward strand.
CCCTCGGAGGACAAGCTGAACCTGCGCTGGTTTTCTGCCCCTCTTTGGCAAGGCATTGCTGTTGCCGGGCCCTCATTGCCCCTCTTCCAGATGATGATCGTTGGCGGCCACGGAGGGGCGCTTGGCCCTGATGTGCTCGACGACCGCTTGGGGCACCAGGGCGGAGACGTCCCCGCCCATGGAGGCGATCTGCTTGATCAGGGAGGAGGAGGTGAAGGCGAACTCCGTGGAGGTCATGATGAATACGGTCTCCACGCCGGCAACGACGCGATTGGTCAGGGCCACCTGGAACTCGAACTGCAGGTCGGAGCTGTTTCGGATGCCGCGGAGGATGGCGGCCGCCCGCACCTTCTTTGCGAAGTCCACCGTCAGCCCGCGGAAGGTCGCCACCCGCACATTGGGCCAGTCGGCCACCACCTTCCGGATCATCTCGACCCGCTCCCGCTGGCTGAAAAGCGCCTTCTTCTCCGGATTGTCCCCCACGGCGACGATGAGCTCGTCGAACAGTTTCCGGCCGCGCTGAATGACGTCCAGGTGGCCGTTGGTGATCGGGTCGAACGTGCCGGGGAATACCGCCGCGCGCTTGGCTTGCTGATCCATGGGCTTCGCCTCGTTGTGATTCCTGCCTTGGGTCGGCTTCTCTGGCCGCCGCCGGGGGCGGACCAGCCGGGATTATAAGCTCATTGCAGCGCCCCGGCTAGATGGACTGCCCGGGCGGGCGCCTGTGGGCGCGGGTGTCATGTGGCCGGAGGCCCGAGGGGCTCGTAGGGGGGCAGCTCCAGCAGTCGCTGGAGGATCTCACCGAGGTTCCCGCAGGCCAGGGCGATGCAGGTGTCCGCCCCGCCGTAATACAGCCGGACCTCCTCGCCCAGCAGCACCGCCCCACAGGGAAAGACCACGTGATCGACGTCCCCCTGCACCTCGTAGCTTTCCTTTGGCCCGAACACCCAGGCGTCGGTCCGGCGCAGGATCTTTGCCGGGTCGTTCAGGTCCAGCAGGGCCAGCCCGAGCCTGTAGATGGCCCCGGCCGCGGTGACGCGGACGCCGTGGTATATCAGCAGCCAGCCTTCGGGGGTGCGGATGGGAGGGGGCGACAGGCCGATCTTGCGGGCGTCCCACCATCCCCCCTGGCGGGCGCGGAGCAGGACGCGAAAGTCACCCCAGTGCTTCAGGTCGGGGGAGAAAGACAGCCAGATGTGGGCGTCGCGCGTGGGATCGGCCGCCTGGGGCCGGTGGATCATGGCCCAGCGCCGGCCGAACCGTACCGGAAACAGCGCGGCGTCCTTGTCATCGGGCGCCATGATCGGGCCCAGCCGCCGGAAGCTGCGAAAGTCCTTGGTGGTGGCCAGGGCCACCAGCGGCCCGCCCTCGCTGTAGGCGGTGTAGGCGATGGCGTACTCGCCCAGCTCCTCAATGTAGGTGATGCGGGGGTCCTCCACGCCGTAGACCTCTTCGGGATGGCCGACGGGATCGGCGGGGAAGGTGGGCTGGGGGTCGATCCGCCAGTTGGAGATGCCATCTGCGCTGCGGGCGGCGCAGAGGTGGCTCATCCCGCGCTGGTCCTCCACCCGGACCAGCAGCAGCGTCTCGCCGCCGATGAGGGTGGCCCCGGCGTTGAAGACGGAGTTGGCCGGGTATGGCCAATCCTCAATCGTCAGGATGGGGTTGGACGGGTGTCGTGTGAACCATTCGCGTCTGCCGTTGATCATGGCGTCAGGACTCCTGCCGGCGGCCGGAAGCGGACGAGCCTATCCCTCGCGATGCTTCATTTCTCTGACGGGGTGAAACAGGACGTAGCCGCCCAGCAGGTTCCGCACGTTGCGTCGGCCGTGGTTGCGGAGGATCTGCTGGGCGATGTAGCTGCGATATCCGACGTTGCACTGGAGGACGACGGGCCGGTCCGCGGGGACCTCCTGGATTCGCTCGCGCAGGGCGTCCACGGGGAGGTTCAGGGCCCCTGGGATGTTCTCGCGGCGGTACTCGCCCGGCGTGCGGACGTCGAGGACGATCGGCGGGTGCTCGCCTTCCATTTCCTGCAGCAGTTGGGCCGGCCCGATGGCCGGGGCGATTCCGCGGCGGGCGTTGGCGGCCACCAGGCCGGCTAGGCTGGCCGCGTCCCGGGCCGAGCCGAACGGCGGGGCGTAGCACAGGTCCAGTTGCTCCAGGTCCTCGACCGTCAGCCCGCCGTGGATGGCGGCGGCAAATACGTCGAGCCGCTTGTCCACGCCCTCCCCGCCGGCCACCTGGGCCCCCAGCAGCCTGCCGTCGGCGGGGCGGTAGATGGTCTTGACGAGCATGTACTCGGCCCGGGGATAGTACGTGGCGTGGTTGGAGCCGAAGGCGTAGCTGACGCCCACGTCGAGGCCCTCGCGGCGGGCGGCCCGCTCGCTCAGTCCGGTGCCGCCGGCCACCTTCCCGCAGACCCGCACCACCGCGGTGCCCAGTACGCCGGCGAAGGTCAGCCGGCGAGGATCGTCGTCCGGCGCTGCCATCAGGTCCAGTGCGGTGTTGGCCCCGGCCGTCCGCCCCTGCTTGATGGCCGGACCCGCCAGCGGAATGTTCACCGCCTTGCCCGTGGGCAGGAAGACGCTCTGGCAGTTGTCGCCCGCGGCGTAGATGGCCGGGTCGGAGCTGCGCTGGTATGTGTCCACGGCGATGGCGCCGGTGGGCCCCAGCTCCAGCCCGGCCGCCTTGGCCAAGGCCACGTTGGGCTTCACTCCCACGGCCAGGATGGCCAGGTCGAAGGGTACTTGCCGGCCGCTTCGCAGCACGGCCGTGGGGCCAGGCAGGTCGCCGCCGGTGAGCTTCGTCACGCCGTCGTTGAGGATGATCTCGGCGCCGGCCTCCGTCAGGGCCTGCTGGAGGGGCTGGGCCATCTCCGGGTCCAACGAGCTCATCAGTTGGCCCAGCAGCTCCACCACAGTCACCTTGAACCCCCGGGCGAGGAGCTGTTCGGCACATTCCAGCCCCACGTATCCGCCGCCGATGATCAGGGCGCGCGGGTCGGACGGGCCGGCGCCGCGGGATTCGGCCGTCTTTGCCCGGCCCGGGGCAAGCTCCTCGATCCGCGTGACCATGGCGTCGGCGTCGGGGACCGTCCGGCAAAAGAAGAGGTTGGCACAATCCGCCAGCCCTTCGATTGCCGGCCTGATCGGCACCGCCCCAGTGGCCAGCACCAGCCGGTCGTACCCCAGCGCCTCGGCCGCGCCCGATTCGCCCCTCAGCTCGACGCTCCGCCGGCCGCGCGAGATCGACACGACCTCGGCGTTCAGCCGCACCTCGACCTTGTATCGTCTGCCGAACCTTCGCGGGTTGGTCACGAACAGATCGTCGCGGCGGGGGATCTCCCCGCCCACGTAGTAGGGCAGGCCGCAGTTGGCGAAGCTCATGTAGGGCCCGGCCTCGACCAGGACGATTTCCGCCTGCTCGTTGGTGCGTCTGGCTTTGGCGGCGGCGGTGGCCCCGGCCGCCACACCTCCGACGACGACGATGCGCTTATTCATGCCCGACTCTCAATCACCTGTCCGTATAGCACGGTCCGCTTGCCGCGGCACTGAAAAGCCGCGCCAGCCCTTATAATAGGGGCCGACAAAGTCCCTTCCAAGGATTTGAGGGAGGCATCCGTGGCGTTTGGGCCTGGCGCGAAACGTCTGGTGCTCTTTGTGGCGGCGATGCTGGCGGCCCGGCCGGGGCTGAGCCAGCAGGCGTCCCTGGAGGAGAAGTGGCGGGCCCTTTTCGCCCAGACCTCGCCTGCGGCCGCCGAGGAGCACATCGACGCAGTCCTGGCCGCGTGCGGCGACAGCCCGGCGGCGCTGAGGAAGCTCTTCGCCTGCGACTCGGCGTATCCGCAGCTGGGGGGCGGCTTGCACCGGCGAGCCACCACGGTGGTTGACGGGGAGACCCGCTACGACGTCGAATACGTGGTCCGGGTGCCCGGCGGCTATTCGCCGGTCCGCTCCTGCGCCCTGCTGCTGGCCGCCCATGGGCAGGGCGGCAGCGGCGCGAGCATCACGGCCATGATGCAGCGCGGCCTGGGCGCCGAGGTGGAAAAGTATATCATCGTTGCCCCGACGCTGCCGGGGCCCAGGCGATATGCCGGGGCGGCCTACCAGGAGCAGGCCTACCTGAAGCCTTTGGCCTGGGCCCGGCTGAACCTGAACGTTGACGATGATCGCATCTACGTCAGCGGCCACAGTCTGGGCGGGCACTGCACCTGGCACCTGGCGACGATGTTCCCGCACCTGTTCGCCGCGGCGGTGCCGATGGCCGGCGTGCCCCTGTTCGAGGGCAGCCCCTACACCAGCAACTCCTATCTGGAGAACCTCGCCAACCTGCCGGTCTGGGCGATCTGGGGCGAACTGGACCAGAAGGGCCCCGGCACGCTGAGCAACGTCCATTTCTGCCGCATGGCCGCCGAGCGCCTGCGGCAACTGGGCAACAGCAAGTTCGAAGGAACCGAGCTGCCCGGCGTGGGGCACGCGGGGTGGTGGCCGAAGCCGGAGGCGTACGCCCGTTACCTCACCTCGCACAAGCGCCTGGCCGCGCCGGAAAAGCTGGTGCACTTTTTTCACCGGGCCCGTCACGGGCGGGCGTACTACGTGGAGGCCATCAGGCTTGCCCGCGACGAGCTCGACTTCAGCCGGCGCCCGCAGCCGAAACTGCGCGTCCAGCCCGGCGAGAGTCTCGCGGAGGCGGCCATCCGCACCGGCAAACAAGTGTATGACAAGTCCCTGTTCAAGATCTGGGCCGACCTGGATAAGGGAGCAAATGCCATGTCCATCCGCGCCTCGGGCGTCAGCGCCGTGCGGGTCTATGCAACCGAGGGGATGTTCGACCTCAGCCGGCCGGTGACGCTGCGGTTTGCAGGCAGGAGCTGGACCGGCGGCATCTCCGCGTCGGCCAGGTGCATGCTCACCCATTATGCCGCCACGCGCGACGCCACGGCGGTCATCTGCAACGAGGTGGACGTGGATTCGGCCGGCAAGGTGCTCGTGCGGTTTGGCCCGTCTGGTGGTGGGGAAACGGCAGAATAGA
>LJUF01000004.1 GCA_001303665.1 Phycisphaerae bacterium SM23_33
CCCTTCGGCTCGGCCTTTGACATCGGGGCCGATGAGTACGTCCCGGAGCCGGCGTCGGTAGCGCTGCTGGCGCTGGGCGTCTGCCCCTGCCTGCTTGCCAGAGGCAGGCGGGTGCCCCTTCTCCGCAGGTCGCAGACCTGGCGAGGTTGACCACCGGGCCGACATCTACTCGCTGGGCGTGGTGTTCTACCAGATGCTCACCGGCGAACTGCCGAGGGGCAAGTTCCAGCCGCCCTCGCGCAAGGTGCTTGTGGACGTTCGATTGGACGAGGTCGTGCTCCGCGCCATGGAACGCGAACCCTGGCGCCGATACCAGCATGTGAGCGAGGTCGGAGCGCGGGTCGAGACGATCGTGGCGACGTTGGGGAATGCCCGTCAAGCCGTCAAGGCCCCGGCCATCGGCATGGTGGTGGCGGCTGGAATCAGCATGGCTTCCGTAATCATCTGGGCCACACTCGGCGCGTTACATGGAGCGATCGTGCCGGCCATTGGGACCGGGCGGTACCTCAGACCCGATGCGGTGGTTTCCTCCGGGTTGGTGGCGGTGTGTATTGCCGGCTTTATCCTCTGGGCCGCACTTGGGATGATGCAACTCAGGCGACGCCGATGCGCCATAGCCGCGAGCATTCTGGCAACGTGTGCTGTTCCGGCGAGCGCGTACAGCGCATTCGTGAATCACTGGCTCTACGCCGACGCTGGGTTCCTGATGATGATGGTCGTCCCGTCCGTGATCGTCGGCCTGCCGGCGGGCATCTGGGCGCTGGTGGTCCTGAGCCGGCGGGAGATGATCGAAGCCTTCGCGGCCAGGCGGGCGGCCAATCGGCCAGTCGGAGGGCCGGCGCCGTCAGCCGGGCCAGGAGCCACGCCCTCCCCGCCGCCCGCTCGCCAACGCCGGAAGAGCGGCAGCGACTCCTGAAAGCCCGGCAGGCCGGCGGCACGGGCCGTGCGTGACGGCGTACGACAACCCCCTCGGCGGGCGGCCCGTCGTGGCCGGCTGTGCCCAGTGGATCTTCATCCACTCCCCGCCGCGGACGCAGCTTCAGAACGTGGCCGACTGGATCAGCCGGGGCCGGATGCCCGTCCGGATCGAGCCCACCGTCCCGCTGGTGTCCCTGGCGAGAGGCCACCCGCGCGGGCGGCGCGCCGCCGTCGTCCTGCTGAACCGGGGGCTGGAGGCGATCGAGCAAACGACGATTCACATCCGTCTTCCCGCCAGGCCCGTGCGCCTGCTGCGGCCGGGCCGGCCGGCGAAGGCGCTGCGGCCCCGATGCAGAAGGGGCTGCTTCTCCGTCTCCTTGGCGGACATTGCCCCCTGGTCCATCTGCATCCTGTTAATTGGGTAGAGCGTGCTTCCCCCGCCAGGAACGGCCACCGGGGGCTCCGGATTGCCAATTCCTGCCTGCCTGGCGGCAAGGCAGGCAGGGCCAATTGAACAGCCCGGCCGCGGGCGCGGGGAGAGCCGACCGCGGGGGCTGGATTCGGGGAACGGTCTAGGGTGAAGACCTGAGACAGGGCTCAGGTATCGATAGGTGGCAGTTTGGGGGGTTTGGAGAGCGGTTTTGAGGTGGGTGAGGCGGCGCAAGTGCTTGGGGCGCTGGCTAGTGCGGCAAAAAGGTCCCGAAAGTGAGGCGACTGAACGACTCTCCCACTCACCGGGGGCGGCCGCCCAGGCGGAGGGGATTCCGCAAGGCTTTGCCGTCAAAAGGCTTGTGCAGACTTCCCGCGCCCGGGCCGCGGGGGGGGTGCCGTCGGGCTGGCGGCCCCGGCCGTCGGCGCCAAGCCTTTTCTTGACAGAACGTTGCGGAAGATGACCCCGGCTGGAGCCCAGCCCCCAGGAGGCACTCAAATCCCTTCAAAAGGGGTCCAGCGGATACCCCCCCAAGGGGGTCCGGCGGGGCATCTTCGCTTGCGGCGAGCGATCCCCGGGCGGGGCTACTTTCGGAACTTCTGGAGGGCGACGCAGGCGGCGCCGATGACGCCGACGTCGTTGCCCAGGGCCGAGAGGACGATGTCGGTGCGGGGCTCGGCGAGCGTCCAGTGCTGGCGGCGGAAGTGTTGCATGAGCGGCTGGGTCAGGTCGCTGCCGGCGTTGGTCAGCCCGCCGCTGAGCACGATGAGGTCGGGGTCGAAGACTCGACACAGGCTCACGCAGCCGATGGCCAGGTAGAGGGTGGCGCGGTCCCAGACCTCTTCGGCCAGCGGGTCGCCGGCGCGGCGGGCGGCCTGGATGTCGCGGGCGTCGATGTCGCCGTTCTTGCGGAGCACCTCGGCCAGCGAGCTGGGCCGGTGGTCCACTTCGACGAGGCGGCGGGCGTGCTGGGCCAGGTAGGTGGCGGAGGCGTAGCGCTCCAGGCAGCCGCGCTGGCCGCAGCCGCAGAGCTCGCCGCCGGGCTGGACGATCATGTGGCCGCACTCGGCGCCGATGCCGTGGGCGCCGTGGATGAGCCGGCCTTCCACGACGATGCCGCTGCCGATGCCGGTTCCCAGCGTGAGCAGGACCATGTTCTGGAGGTGCTTGCCGCGGCCGAGGAGGAACTCGCCGAGTGCGGCGGCATTGGCGTCGTTTTCGAGCTCGGCGGGCAGGTCCAGGGCCTGCGACAGACGGTCGCGGATGGGCAGGTTCTGGAAGCCGGGGATGTTGGGCGTGCCGATAACGATGCCGTTTTCGAGGTCCAGCGGCCCGGGGGAGCCGATGCCGACGCCGAGCACCTGGTCGGTGGACATGCCTTGCTGCTCGAGCAGCTGCTTGGCGCCGGCGGCCATGGCCTCGATGACGGCGTCAGGGCCGCCGTCGGCGGGCGTGGGGGCCTGGAGCTGGGCCTGGATGCTGAGCTGCTCATCCAGCAGGGCGAACTTGATAAAGGTTCCGCCCAGGTCGATGCCGATGCAGGCCTTGGCCATTGGGGTCTCCTTTCGGCAGCGCGGCTTGCGGGGTATTTATACTGGCTTGGCGGGGCCGCGTCCATGCGGGTCGGGAGGTCTGAGGCGGGCTAGGAGCCGAGTTTCTTGAGCCAGCCGTCCACGACTGCGAGGCGGTCGGCGGCCGGTGCGTTGAGGGCGTAGCCGGTCAGTTGGGGCGCGAGCTTGGCCAGCAGCTTGAGGATGGCGCGTTCGACGATGCCGTCGGGGCCTTCGCCGGTAAGGGTCTTGCGGAGTTCGCCCAGCAGGGGGGCGAGGGCCCGGGAGTTCATGGCGACCAGCTCCTTTTCGGCGGCGGTCCGGGCGGTCTCGTCGGCGCCGGCGAGGCGCGGAACCAGTGCGGCGACGTGCTGGCGGTCGGCGAGCCGTTGCTGCTCCAGGCCTTCGGCCAGGGCCTGCTGGAGCCACTGCCGGCGGGAATCACTCAGGCGGTCTCTGAGCTGCCGGGAGGCCGCGCCGGCCAGGCGAACCAGGCCGTCCCAGTCCTTCTTGGCCCTCAGGGCCTCGACGCGATTGGCCAGGATTTCCACGGCCGCGGCAAACTGTTTTTCGTGCGTATTTTCGGCAATTCGAGTCGCCGCGGAGAGGTCGTCGGCGGCCAACATGGCCTCGACCCACTTGATCCAGACGCGGGGGGCGTCGCTGCTGCCGGCCTTGAGCATGGCGGCGTGCACGGCCGCCAGTTCGGCGGCGGCCTCGGCGGGCCTGTCGGCTGCCAACAGCACCTCGCCCAGTTGCAGCCGCACCGGTGCCCATTCGGCGACGTCGTCGGCGGGTATCTTGCTGGCCCAGAGCTTGAACAGTTGGATGAGGTAGTCCTTGGCGTCCTGCCGGCCGGCCAACTGATCGGCCAGGAGCCGCAGCTTCTTCGCGTCGGCCTTCTCCAGCAGGCCCATCACCACGGACCAGGCCTGCTGTCGGACGGCGGCGTCGGGCTCGACGTGGGCGTCCGTCCGCGCCAGCACCGTTTCCAGGTGCTCGGCGCCGCCGAGGGCGCCCACGGCGGTGATGGCTGCCAAGCGGACACTGCGATCCGGATCGCTGGTCAGCGGGGCCACCGCCGCAGCGCTCTTGCCCTGGGCGAGGCTTTGCAGTGCCTTGATGGCGCTGAGGCGGACGGTGGCGGCGGGGTCCTTCAAGGCCTTCTCGAACAGGTCTGCCAGCCGCTTTTCCTTCAGTTGCCCCATGGCCGTCAACAGGGCCTCGCGCAGGTCGGCCGAATCACCGCCTTCGGCCGCCTCGTATCGCTTCTTCAATGCCGACACCGCCGAGGAGCGACTGTCGTCGTCGACGGGTCCTTTCTCGGCGACGCGGGCCAGCGCCGCGGCCGCCGCCGCGGCCACTCGCTGCTCCTCCTTCAGAATCCCCTCCACCAGTTGGGCCCACACCTTCGGGTCTCGCAGCAGGCCGAGGCCCTGGTAGATGGCCTCGCGAACGTCGGGGGTGTTTTCGTCCTTGAGCCGGTCGGCCAGGAGTCTGACGGCCGGTGCATCAGCGACGTTGGCCAGCAGCAGGGCGATCTCCCGCCGGACGGCCGGGCTGGGGTCCGTCAGCCGGGCCTGCACCTGTGCCCGCAGCGGCTCCGGCAGCGGCTGGCTGTTGGTGGCCCGCTGCTGGGTGAGCCTGGCTGCGGCCAGGCGAACCTCGGCCAGCGGGTCCTTGAACATCTCGATCAGCAAAGCGTCCCTGCCGGCCGGGGGCGTAGCCGCGTACAAGTCGTTCATGGCCGAGGCCAGCCGGCGCCGAAGGGCGGCGTTTTCCCGGTCGAGCTGGAGGTTGGCCCGTGCCAGGCTGTCGGCCAGGTCAGCCAGCCACACCGAGCGGGGCTTTTGCTTGTTAGCCGACCACCAGGACTTCCATCGCCCGCGGTCCCGCCCAAAGGGGATGCTGGTGAGCTTGGCCAGAGAGTCGCAGGCGGCGTTGCGGATGGCCTCCTCGGGGTCGTCCAGCAGGCCGATCAGGGCGTCGACGGCCTTCTTGTCCAGGATCCGCTGCATGGCCGCAATGATGACCAGCCGAGCGGCCGGATCGGTCCTGCGGTCGGCCACCAGTTTGACGAACTCGTCCAGCACGCCGGGGTCCTTGAAAGCGGCCAGGGCGTTGGCGGCCGGCGTGCGGACCGACGGTTCAGGCCCCGTGAGCATGGCTAGCAAGGGCTTGACGAACTCCTGGCGGGTCTGGCCGGATTCGGCGATGGCCTCGGCGACGGCGATCTGGGCGGGGCGGTTGGAATCATCCTTGAGGAACTGCTCGACCTTGGCGGCCGCCTGGGGGTACGTGCGGCTCAGTAGCAGCAGGGCGGCCTCTCGCTTGGTCTTGGCGGCCCGGTCCGGCTCGGCGAGCTGGCGGCTGAGCATCTCCAGCTCGGCCCGCTCGGCGGGCGTCAGCGCGGTTTGGGCGCAGGCCGAGACGCCGCTCAGGACAACGACGGCCGTCAGGACCAGATGCCCATGCTGGAGCCGGCTCATCGGGGTGCCCGCTTTCGTCCCACAGCACCAACCTTATGTACGTTTAAACAGCCGGCAACGGGAATTTGTTCGGAAGAAACTGGCGATTCGCGAATTTTTCGTCGCCTTGCCGTAATTGCCATTGTCTTTTCTTAGCAAATCGACAAAACTCCCCGCTGCCGACCAGGAAAACCGTGAGGGTAAGGAGAGCCAACGTGTCCTACTTCGAGGAGTTGGGCGAGCAGGTGCGGGCGCTGCTGCTTTGGGCGGACCTGCGGCACGAACAGGGGATGGCGGCGCGTGGCAGGATCGCAGAGTTGACCGCCCGGGTGCGGGCGCTGCGGAGGCAGCTGGAAGGGGCCAGGCGTTCGGCCGCCGCCGAGGCCCGCGAGCCCAACGACCTGCAGGCGATTCGGGCCTTGCGGACTCCGGGGCCCAGGAGGATCTGGGACAAGTTCCGCGCCGCCGAATACGCCCGGCGGGTTCGCGGCGCCTTTCTCGGCCGGGCCGCCGGATGCACCCTGGGGGCGCCCGTGGAGGGCTGGCCGCCGCAACGAATGGAGATGCTCGCCCGGCATCTGGGCGCAAAGTTCCCGCCGGCCGGCTACTGGCCGGACATCGACGAGCCCTACGCCGTCCGCTATGGCCGGGACGCCAAGATCAACTACACCGCCAAGACCATACGGTACGTCCCCGTGGACGACGACATAACCTACACGCTGCTGGGGCTACTGATCCTGGAGGATTACGGTCCCGGCTTCACCACGGCCGATGTGGCCGAAGCCTGGGTGAAGTATTTGCCGATGGCCTGCACCGCCGAGCGGGTGGCTTTGGCCAACCTCCGCTCCGGCCTGAGCTGGAAGCGAGCCGCTATGCGCGACAACCCTTACATGGAATGGATCGGCGCGGACATCCGCTCCGACCCCTGGGGATACGCCTGCCCGGGCCGGCCCGAGATGGCTGCGGAAATGGCCTACCGCGACGCCTACATTTCACACCGGTACAACGGCATCTACGGGGAGATGTACTTCTCGGCGGTGATTGCGGCGGCCTTTGCCGTGGACGACCCGGTCGAGGCGCTGCGCATCGGCCTGACGGAGATCCCCCGCACGTGCCGGCTGTATGAGGACGTCCGCTGGGCGCTGAAGGTGGCCGCGCACGTGACCGACCACGTCAAGGCCAACCAGTTGGTGCGGAAGCGATTCGGCGGCATGAGCACCGTTCACACGAACAACAACGCCTGCCTGACGGTCTGGGGGGTCAGCATCGGCCGGCGGAGCCTGAGCAGGGCCATTGGCACGACCGTGGCCATGGGCTTTGACTGCGACTGCACCGCCGCGACGGTGGGATCGATCGTGGGAGCGGCGATCGGGGCCGAGAACATCCCCGCCCATTGGTACAGGCCGTTTCGAAACCGCTGCCGAAGCTACATCAACGCCCACCCGTGGTTCACCATTACCGACGTCTGCCGCCGGTTCGCGAGGGCGGCCCGGGCGGCACTAGAGGCGGGCTGATCCGGGCTGCGCGCCGGCATGCATGCACGGGCCAGCACCTCAGTTAATGGCCCGAGCCTCGTCGGCCGCCTTCAGGATGTACGCGCGGAGGTAAGGCAGTAGCATCGGCATGCAGGAGATGACCTCCCGCGACAGCGTATCACCCCAGGTGGTCGTGGCGGGCTGGATGCCGAAGATGGAAATCCGCTTGAGCACGGTCTTGGGGAGCATCCCGAGCAGGCCCAGGCCCGATCCCGCCCCGCCGACCGATCGGGCCAGCAGCTCTTCTGGATCGGCCTCATACAGCGTGCCGGGTAATTCCGGGCCTTCGATGGCGTCCAGCAGGATCACGCGAGCGAAGCTCTGAGCCCGCTTGGGGACGGTGTCGTCGGCCTGGCAGAAAACGACCGACTCCGGCCAGTTGAGCTGTGCGAGGCACCCGATCAGGTGCACGCCGACGCCGCCGTCGCCGCGATCCTCATCTCCCATGCCGACGACGAGCACGCCACTTGGCAGCCGCCCCGGTTCGTCCGAGACGGCATCGGCGCTGTCGCCGCGTGCAAACCTTATCCGTTCCAGCGCCGGGCACGGACCATTCGCCGCCTGGGAGAAGGCGTGCTTCAAACGACTGCACGGGAGGATAGGTGTGGCGGTGTCGGCGGCCGAAGCTACAGCCGCGGCGGGCGGGTGATGTGCCTCAAGCTTTTCGGGCGGCCGCTGTCTTCTGCCTGTGCTGCTCTTGGGGCGTTTCCTGGCCATTGCTGCCCTCTGTTTCAAGGCGGCGGGCTGCCGCCCGCGGTCTCGGGCCATTTATAGGGTATATACCTGAGGACATATTGTCAAGCAGATTTCGGATACTTCAGGCTATTCCCATAGTCATTCTTGGCGCTGGCCGAGGCCGAATTCCACCTGCTGAGCGAGGAATTTGGTCTCTCGCGGCGGCCATTGTCAGGCCGTAGAATACGCCCCAGGCTCTGGACACCGACGGCGGGTTGCGGAATAAGGGATGCCACAGATGGGGCGCGACAGGCGTCAGTTAAAGGGCGGCAGGCCCGCGCGAGTGGCGGATGTCTGCCGAGTGCTGGAGGCGATCGCCCCGCCGGCGCTGGCCGCGGAGTGGGACAACGTGGGCCTCCTGATCGGCCGGGAGTCTGCGGCCGTCCGGCGGCTGCTGCTGACCGTCGACGTGACCGAGGCAGTTCTTCGTGAGGCCCGGCGGAACCGAGCGGAGGTGGTCGTGACGTATCATCCGCCCATTTTCTGGCCCGTACCACGCCTCACGGCGGGAGCGACGCCCGTGGCCTACGCGGCCGCCCGGGCGGGCGTGGCGGTCTACGCGATCCACACCGCCCTGGACGCGGCGCCGGGGGGCACCAACGACGTCCTGGCCGAGGCCGTCGGCATCGCCGATCCCCGCCCGCTCGAGCCGGTGACTCGGGAAGGCGACTTCAAGGTGGTTACGTTTCTCCCGGCCGAGGATTTGGCCCGGGTGGCGACGGCCGCCTTCGCCGCCGGTGCCGGCCGGGTGGGCAGCTATAGTGAATGCTGCTTCTACACCTCCGGCGTGGGAACCTTCCGCGGGGGGGCGGGGTCCCATCCGAGCAGGGGCCGGCCCGGGCGCCGGGAGGAGGTCGAGGAACTGCGGTTGGAGGTCGTCGCGGGCCGGAGCCGGATCGGTGAAATCATTGATGCCGTCAGGGGCACCCATAGCTAGGAAACTCCGGTGATTGATGTATATGCTGTGCACGCCGTGCCCGAGGGCGCCGGCCGAGGCCGGATCGGCCCGCTGCAAACGGCCGTTCCGCTGCCGGGGCTGCTGAGACGCATCAAGCGGGCTCTTGGCGTGGGAAAGGTGCTGGTGGCCGGCCGGCGGACCGGGCGTATCACCACGGCGGCCTGCTGCGAGGGTTCTTGCGGCGAGATGTTTCGCTCGGCCGCGGCCGGTGGTGCACAGGTCTACGTGACCGGCGAGATGGGCCACCACGACGCTTCGGCGGCGGCCACGGCTCGCATGGCCGTCGTCTGCGTAGGGCGCTGGAGGTCTGAGAGGATCACGCTGGCTAAGCTGGCCCCGCGCATTGTCGACGCATTGCCCCAATTGAGAGTGAGCATCTCCAAGGCCGACCACGATCCCTTGGAGGTCCTGTAGGGCTTGCGGACCGGCCGGGCGACCAAGTCATCAATCCAGAGCCGGCGCTGGGAGATGCGGTCACGCCCTTGGCAGCCAGACGGTCATGGAGCCTTTTCTGCGGTTGGCCCAGAGGCAGTAGGGGACGGCCTTGATTCTGATCGGCCGGGTCGAGCGTCTGGCTGTGGGGCGGTAGAGTCGGCCTGTCCAGCCGGTTCGGGCGAGGGCCAAGCCGCGGCCTTGGATGACGGTCACGCCGCCCAACAGCCGCGGCTGGAATCGCGCGGTAAGCCTGCTGCGGTCCGGCAGCAGGATGGCGTGGACGTCGGCGGCGTGATCGACCTGTTCCAGGCAGTACAGCAGGGGACCGCGCTGGATAGCGACCCGGCCAGCGTCCTGGGGCACCTTGGGGTGGGCTTGGACGCGTTCGACCGGCATGGCCAGCGACAGCGCCACGACGTCGCCGTCGGCCCATCTGTGCCGGATGCGGGCGTAGCCTTTCATGACCGCGGCCCGGACGGCCTTGCCGTTGAGCTTGACCCCCCACCTGCGGCACCAGCCGGGGACGCGCAGCATCAGGTCGAACCTCACCGGCGCCGCGGTCGTCACGGTGATGCTGACCTGGCCGTCCCAGGGGTAACGGGTGTGCTGGCTGAGGGTGACTTTTTGCTCGGCGATCTCGGCCGCGGCCTCCCCGGCGGCGTAGAGATGGACGTACGCCGCCCCCGGGCCGGCGGAGTAGGCGTACGTGCCAATCGACGCGATCAGCCGGGCAACGTTGGGAGGGCAGCACGCGCAGCCGAAGAACTCCTGCCGGCGGGCCCGGCCGTGCCGGATTGTCCCCTGGTCGCCGTAGGCGGCGAGGGGGTTTTCGTAGAAGAACTTCCTGCCGTCCAACGAGACGCCGCTGAGCACGCCGTTGTACAGGGCCCGCTCCATCACGTCGGCATAGCGGGCCTCGCCGGTGAGGTTCACCATGCGCTGGGCCCAGAGCACCAGGCCGATGGCGGCGCAGGTCTCGGCGTAGGCGGTGTCGTTGGGCAGGTCGTAGTCGCTGGTGAAGCCTTCGTTTCGGAAGCTGGGCCCGATCCCGCCGGTGATGTACATCCGCCGCTGGGTAAGGTTGTTCCACAGCCGCCGGCACGCCGCCATGAGGGAGTCGTCGCCCGTCTCGCCGGCCAGATCAGCCATGGCCGAGTACAGGTACATCGCCCGGACGGCGTGCCCGACGACTACCCGCTGCCGCCGCACCGGCCGGTGGGCCTGACAATACTCGTACGTCCGACCCCAGAACGCGCCGGGCTCTTCGCCGCGGGCCTTGGCCTCGGCGTCGAAGAAGTGCGGCCGCCGGCCGCGCTGGTCGATGAAGTACTTGCTGAGCTTGAGGTACCGCTTCTGGCCGGTGGCGCGGTAGAGCCTTACCAGCGCCAGTTCGATCTCCTCGTGGCCGGGGCAGCCGGTCCGCTTGCCCGGGCCGAAGACGGAGTCAATGTGGTCGGCGTAGCGGCAGACGACGTCCAGGAGGGTCCGCTTGCCGGTGGCCTGAAAGTGGGCGACGCCCGCCTCGATGAGGTGGCCGGCGCAGTACAGCTCGTGCATGTCGCGGAGGTTGCTCCAGCGGCGTTTCGGCTCGACCTGGGTGTAGTAACTGTTGAGGTACCCGTCAGCCTGTTGGGCCCGCCCGAGCAGCCGGATGATCGCGTTAACCCGGGATTCCAGCTTGGGGTCGGGATGGGTGGTCAGCGAATACGCGGCCGCCTCGAGCCACTTGGCGATGTCGGAGTCGTAGAATTGGTGCGGGCGGTGGGATTTGCCCGGCCGCCATTTCATTTCCAGCGCCTGGATTCGTCTGGTTTCCAGCAGTTTGCGGTGGATGTGCGGTATGGTGGCGCGGCGGTTGATGGCGACCCGCCGCCCCCAAAAGCCTGGGCCGATCTGCACGTCGGCCAGCGCCAGTGGACGCAGCCTGATCTGGGCGGCAGTGCTCATCGGTCACTCCTTAACCCGGCGGCAGCCGGATGCGCGGGCCTTCAGCCGACCCGCGGAGGATAATGCGGCCGCGGGGCTTTGTCACCTGCCCTCGGGCTTCAGCGGCAGGTCGAAGAGCTTTCGCAGCATGGCGGCGTGCTGGCGGGCGGTCTCGGTGCCGGCGGCGGCGCGGAGGTGGGTTAGCGGCTTGTGCAGCATCCTCCGCAGGGCGCGATGGAAGGCGCGGCGCAGGACCTGCTCGTTGGCGCGGGGGTCGCCGGTGAGCTTTTTTCGGGCGGCGGCCAACTCCTCGTCGGCGATCGCCCGCATCTGCCGATACAGCGAGTCGATGGTGGGGGCCACCTCCCGGACGTGCAGGCGCTCGAAGTAATCGGCGGTCCGGCGCTCGACGATGGCCCGGCCGGCGTCGATCTCCGCCGAACGCAGCCGGATGTTCTTTTCGACCACGGCCCTGAGATCGTCGATGTTGTACAGGGCCGCGCCGGAGACCTGGCCGGCCTGTTCTTCCACGTCGCGCGGCACGGCGATGTCCAGGATGAGCATGCGGCGGCGGGGGCGTTGGGCCATGGCCGCCCGCACGTCGGCGGCGGTGATGATGGCCCCGGAAGCGGCGGTGGAGCAGACGACCAGGTCGGCCTCGGAGAGGGCGGCGGCGACCGACTCGAACGGCACGGCCTGGCCGCCGCACTGGCCGGCAAGCTCGGCGGCCCGGGCCGGGGAGCGGTTGGCCACCAGGATCCGACCCACCCCCAGCCGGCGGAACCCGCGCAGCATCAGCAGATTCATCTTGCCCGCGCCCACGCTGAGGGCGCACTTGTCGGTGAGGTCGTTGAGGACCTCTTTGGCGCAGTCCACGGCCACGGAGGCGACCGAGACCTTGCCGGTGGCGATCCGCGTGGCCGAGCGCACCTCCTTGGCCACGCTGAGGGCCAGTTGGAACAGCTCGTTGAGTTCCGGCCCGGCGGCATTGACCGATTGGGCCAACTGGTAGGCCTGCTTGACCTGGGCGAGGATCTGGTCTTCGCCAGGCACGAGGCTGTCCAGTCCGGCGGCGACAGCGAACAGGTGGCGGACCGCCTCGGCGTCGGCGTGGACGTACAGGGCGCCGTCGTAGTCGGCCCGCGGAACGTCGTGAAAGGCCCCGAAGAACGCGCGAATCTCCTCCTCCCGCGGCCGGGCGTGCAGCGGGCGGATGACGTACAGCTCCGAACGGTTGCAGGTGGAGAGGATGACGAAGGCGGCGGCCCCGTAGCGGTCGCGGAGGGTCTCCAGGGCCGCCCGCGCGGCCGGCGGGCTGAACGCCAGCCGCTCTCGTAGCGGCACGGGGGCGGTCTTGTGACTGGCTCCGACGCACAGGATCCGCATCGTCAGCTTTCCTCCAGGGCCGTTTCCGCCAGCCGCATCAAGCCCTCCACGCCGCCTTCCAGAAAGGCCTTGTAGCCGATTTCGCCGGCCAGTTTCCCCAGGACGTGCCGGCGCCGTTCGGCATCCGGCGTCCGCTGGTGCACGTGCCTCCGGGCGTGGCGCAGGGCGGCGGCGAATTCGCCGACCCGCTCCGGCAGGCAGGCGGAGAGTTTTTCCTTCAGGCTGGCGGCCAGGGCGGGCGAGGCCCCGCCCGTGCCCACGGCGACGACGACGTTGCCGTCCTCGGCCACGGCCGCCGTGAAGAAGTCGCAGTGATCCGGGTCGTCGGCCACGTTGACCAGGGCCCCCGCGGAGCGGGCGTCGGCGGCGATCCGCGCGTTCAGGTGGGCGTCGTCGGTGCAGGCGAACACCAGGGTCGCGCCGGCCAGCAGCGAAGGGTCGTACGCTCGGCGGAGGCACTCCAAGCCGCGGCCCCGCGGGCCGTCCGGGGCGTCGGGGTCTACCAGGCGGACCGTGGCGCCGGCCCCGACCAGGGACTTGGCCTTGCGCATTCCCACCGGCCCGGCCCCGACCACCACGCACAGCCGGCCGGCCACGTTCAACATGATCGGGTACGTCTTCATGCTCTCCTGTGCCGAAGCGGCGGATGCACTATCTTGCCTGGGCGAGCCGCCTCAAGAGCTCGGCGTCGAGGGCGTCGGCGGCCTTGGCGAATTCGCGATCGATCGGGTCGGAGCTGCCGAGCTTCTTTGCGATCAGCCGGCGGACCTTCATCCGGTCGCCGCGCCGGTTGCAGGTCAGCTTGACCACGCCCAGGGCCAGCACGGCCTCGAGGCGGACGGCCCGGTCGGCGTGGTTTTCGACCAGGTTGAACACGTCT
The DNA here is from genome assembly GCA_001303665.1 of Phycisphaerae bacterium SM23_33. Lineage (GTDB taxonomy): Bacteria > Planctomycetota > Phycisphaerae > SM23-33 > SM23-33 > SM23-33. Next base: position 13,222 of record LJUF01000004.1, read on the forward strand.
CCGGGATTCAACGCCGGCGGCAGCCTCCAGATCACCCGGTTGTAGTGGCCGCTGTAGACCAGCTCGATCTGCGCCAGCCCCTCGGCGTAGTGCCTGACCTGCCTGGCCCGGTCGGGCTTGTCCCACTTGGTCGCGTACAGCCGAACCAGCAGGTCGCAGGCGTTCTTCTGCAATCCCACGCCGTACAGAATGGTCTCCATCCGCGCCCGCTCGGCCATCATGTGGTACCCCATCGTGAACAGGTCGAACAGGCACTTCTCGGCCTTAGGATACATTTGCTCCCCGGCGGCCTGGCAGGCACAGCTCAGGAAGATCGGCACGTTAGCCAAATTCTGAAAGTCCGCGGCCTCCGCAGCATGATAGGGGCTTTCGATCTTGCTGGGGGTCAGGCGGAAGCTGTAGGTCATGCCCTTTTTCGCGGCCCCGGCGGCGATGGCTTCCTGGATCGGGTCCAGCAATTTCCGGTCAGCCTCAGTCAGTTTGTCCTGGCCCGCGACGACCTGTGGCAGGCGGGCGCAGACCTCCACGATCGCGTCGTGGTTCTGCTTGTACAGCTCGATTGCCCGGTGATAGTCATCGCCGGCGTCTCCCTCGGCCGAGGGCTTGGCCGGCAGCACCAGCGTGATTTCCTTGCGCGGCTGCAACTCCGCGAGTTTATCGGAGCCCAGCGTGGCCGAGGTCGGCCTGGATGGGGACGGGAAGAAAACCAGGACGATGATGATGAAGGCCACACCCGTGCCCAGGATGCCTGCCACCAGCCAATGCAGTTTGTCACCCATGGCGAATCTCCCCGCCTCGGGTCGGCCTGGAGGCTTACTGCCCGGCCGGCTGGGTCGTTCTCAATCGGACCTGCCCGTCCCTGGGCACCAGCACCATGGTGCCAAGATTCTCCGGATGATAAAAGTACCGGGGCGCCCCGGACCAGCTGGAGGCCTCGCCGCCGGTGGTCGCGAAGCGGGTGAAGTTGACGCGCCACGAGCCCTCGGGGGAGGCCGCCTGAAACGCCCGCAGCGGGACGGCCAACTCGACGATCCACAGATGCTGGCCCTTGCCGATGGCCACCTTGGCCCCGACCGGCCAGGGCTGCCACCGGCCCAGGGGCGGGTCGGTGTGGGCGCCGCGCTCGGCGAGCATCACGCCGTTGCACTTGACGATGAGGTGGTAGAGCTCCTCGACCGACTCGGCCTGGCCGGTCGGATCGATGATGACCTCCACCAGGTCCTCCCCGCTGGCCATGAGCTGGTCATAGCGGATGATGTTGTTGGGCTCGGCCCGGATGCTCGCGGGGATGGGCTCCTCGCAGCGGAAGGCCAGGTACAGGTTCTCCGCGTCGTGCAGGGCGAAGACGGCGGTCTGGCGCCGGGCCAGGCCGTCGCCGACACGGCCCCGCCGGCCGAGCAGCTTGAAAGCCCCCGCTCGGTTGCACACGCGCAGCGGCCAGTCGTGCAGGTCGCCGTCGATGGTCAGCTTTACGCCGCACCAGCCGGCCAGCACCACCGGCACGTCGGCCGACAGCGCGTCCTGCTGGCCCAGGCTGGTGGTCAGCCCCAGCGGCATCCTCATCTTGCCGTCGATGTCTATCGGCAGGTGGTCGCCTTCGGTGACCAGCTCGATCACGGCCCGCTTTCCGCCGCCCAGGCTGGGGAGGCTTTTTTCCGGCTGGGCGGCGCCCCAGCCCGGCGGCGGCGTGAGCTTCACCGCCACATCCACCGGGCGGGTGAACTCGTTGTACAACTCCACGCGGATGGCGGCGCGGAATCGCCCGCTGCCGACCGGCTGCACGCGCGAGCGAACCCTCTCGGCGCGGACCCGGCCGGTGTGCTCGGTAAGCTTCTTCCAGGCGAGTCTCTGGACGAGCAGTTCATGGCTGGAGGCACGGCCGGGATAGACGGCGGCCAGGGCCTCATCGGCCAGCAATTGTCGCGCCAGCAGCCAGACCTCCCCGTCGCGGACCCACCCGTCCAGGCGCGGGTCCTGGTAGTGGTCCCCGACCGCGTCCAGAGAGCCGTAGCGGACCATGGTGTTGAGCAGCGCCTGCGCGATGCCCGCTCGCTGTTTCTGCTCCAGCAGCCACAGGTATGCAACGTCCTGCAGGCCGCGACGAAGCCACTTCAGCCGCACCGAAGGCAGCACCGCCTTCAGTCCGAAGCTGTCGCCCGGATAGAACAGCCGCCCCTGGGTTTCGGCCTCCGGGCGGTACACCTGCCCGGTCCAGTCGAGGGTCTCGGGCAGGAGGATTCCGGCGCAGCCGTATTTCATGGCCAGCCAGGCCAAGGCCCGGACGTCGGCCGGGGAGGCGAGCACACCGCAGCTTCCGACATACGGCGGTCGGCCGGGGCGAAGCCACAGGCCGGCCAAGGCATGCTGGCGGCTGGCGAGGCGGCCGGCTTGGGAAAACGCCACCAGGTCGGCCGGCGGGGCGTACATATCCGCTAGTTTTGCGAAGCCCTCCGGCGCCGCCCAGGTGGTTTCCGGCGGGGGGGTGGGGGGCAGCTCGCTGAGGATGGGGATCTCCGGCGCGGCGGCGCGGAACGGGCCGGCCAGTGCGGCGTGGCGCTGGTAACCGGCCGGGCCGGCCTCCTCCGGCCTGGGCCAGAAGAACAGCCTGTCTTTTGCCCCGAGCGTTTCCAAGTGTTTGACGCTTTGGGACATGGCCGCCGAGAGGGTTTCCTGGTAGGCGGCGGTGCCGGCGCCGCCGTAGCTGTCGGGCTCGGGCCAGCCGGCCCACAGCGGCACCGGCCAGGCGGCCACGCCGATCCGGTCGTCGAACGCGGTGCCGTCCAGGTACGGCTTGACGATGGAGTCGTAGTCGTCCCAGCGCAGGGCCACCTCCCCGGAGGGCTGCCGCTTGAGCAGGGGGTGGATCGTCTTGTCGAACAGGTCCACCCAATGCTCGTGCCCCAGCCGCATCAATTCCCGCAGGATCACCAGCCCCTGGCGGACCGGTTCGCTGGAGGTAGCCAGCCGGACCGGCACGAAGGGCTTCATTTCGCCGTCCGGGCCGGAGGGCTGGCGGACGAACTGCCGAAATATGGTCTCGTGGGAAAAGCCGCCCACGCACACCACCGGCCGGCTGTTGGGCAGCACCAGGTCGTAGACCTTCAGGCCGACGGTGAGCTGCTGCCTGTCGGCGGCGGAGCGGATGCTGATGGCCCCGCGGTATTCGCCCGGCAGCGCGGTCTCGGGGACGCTGACGTCCACCCACACCGCCAGTCTCTCGCCGCCGCCCAGGTTCAAGGGCTGGCCGGCGGCCGGAGCGTCGATCGGAACCAGCGCGTCGTAGAAGCCGGCCGGGCCGATCGGCCCATCCGCCAGGCGGAGGAACCAGGCCGGGTAGCTGCCAATCTTCACCGGCAGCATGCGGAACAGCCGTACGCAATCGGCCGGGAGCTTCTGCTTTTGGGGACCGGTCAACTCGCCCATGGCCAGCCGAACCTGCGCCAGCCCACCCGGCGGGGCGTCCACAATCAACTGAAAGCTGACGGTCTCGTTGGTGCTGGAAAACAGGCGGATGGTGCGGGTATCGGCCTCCCACACACTGGTGTGGTCCGCGGGGGGCGTGCGGTCGGTGAGGTGCACCATGTCGCTGGCGGCCCACAGGCGCGGGCGCCCGGGCTCGACGACGCAGCCGACCGGCGCCGCGGCCAGGCCGGCGCACGTAAGCATGGGTACCAGCCAGCGAAGCATAGAAATGCGATTTTACCCGGGCGGCCGGTGCCTGTCCAAGTTCGCGCCGCCGCGGAGGGGGCGGGGTATCGGTTCGGCCGAAGGATGCGCCGCCGGCCTAGCCCGACGGGGTGGTGTGGGTGGCCGGGGCGGGGGGCGGTACGGCGTAAAGGGTGAAGATAAGCGTCCGGCGGGCGGCGGGCTTCGTGGCCGCCTCGGCCGGCGCCGTCTCGGGGGTGTAGTGGAATTCGTCCACGACCGGCCAGTCGGCCAGGAGTTCAGCCAGCCGGGCCTTGGCCATCTCCGTGGGCCAGCCGACCGTCTGAGCCAGGTGTTCGATCCGGGCCCAGGCCACGTACACATGGGTGATGCCCGCGCTGCGGAGCTGCTGGGCCAATTGGCTGCTGGAGCGGCTGCGGCGGAAGCTCTCGGCCAGGGGATGGACGTCGAAGGCGGTGGCGTAGCGGGCCCCGGCGGGGAAGTAGAACGCCCGGGCCTCGCCGATCAGGGCCAACCCGCCGGTCTTGGCGGCGGCGTTGGCGGCGAGGTACTCCCGGCCGCGTTCGGCCAGTTCTGCCGCCGGACGGCCGACGAGCGCGGTGGAGGTCTTGCCTGTCTCGGCCGCCCAGTAGGCGCGGGCGGACATGAAGTTCAGGATGGCGCAGGCGATGACCAGCAGGGCGGCCGGGGCCAGCCCCCATCTTCCGCCGACGCCGGCGGTCTGACGCAGCCACCGCACCTGCTTTACCCCCGCCAGCCGGGCCAGCCCGCCGGCGCACAGCAGCGTGATCGGCGCGATGCAGATCGCCGCCGTTCGGGCGGGCATGTTGGGAGTCAGCAGGATCCATAGCAGCATTTGGATGAGGAGCACGCCCAGCAGGGCCCAGTCCCAGGCCGTCGGGCCGCGCGGGCGGGCGAACATCCCGAACAGCGTCCCCAGCAGCACCAGCAGCACGCCGGCGCCGATGACGGTGTGGATGGGCACCGGCCGGCCGGGGAACGTGCGCATGGTCAATCCCGGGCCCAGCACGAAGGCGGTGAACCGTTCCCGCCGCGTCGGCCGGGGCGGAGCGCTAAATTCCGGCGGGACGGGGACCGGCGGGCGGGCGCCGAGGGCGCGGGCGTCGCGCCAGCGGCGGGCGGTCTGGTTGTCCCAGCGGCCTTGGCCGAGCTGTTTTGTGGCCAGCGGGAAGAGGGGATTGCCGGTGGTGGCGGTGTTGCGGACTGCCCAGGGGGCAAACATGGCCGCCGCCAGCCCGCCTGCCAAGGCCACGTGCGCCAGCCGCCCCGGTCGGCGGAAGGTGACGGCCAGCATCACCAGCAGCAGCGGAGCAGCCAGCATGCCGGCGGCGACGTAGCTGGCGCCCATGCCCGCCCCGAGCATCAGGCCGATGCACGCCGCCGTCGTGGCTTCGGGGCGCTGCATCCACTGCCGTAGCCACAGCATCCCCAGCGTCAGGTAGGAAAGGCAGGCCAGCTCCGGCATGGGCAGCCAGGCCAGGTAGAGCACCCAGGGGGCGGTGGCCAGCAGGGCGGTGGCGGCCCGGGCGCGAAAGGTTTCCTGGGGCGGGCTTCCGGCCACGGCCGCAACGGCCAGCACCGCAAACAGCCCCCCGATCAGCCGGGCCAGGTACATTCCCTGGTACGCCCCGCCGCGCAAGCACATTCCCAGCAGTTGCAGCATCTCCATGCTGAGGGGATGGTGGCTGTAGACGTTGTGCGGGAGGGCCTGGACGCGTCCGGCCTGGTAAAACTCGCGCGGCAGCTGGAGGTGACGAGTGAGCAACTGGGCGGAGTCGGCGTCTGCCCGGATGACGTTGCCGGGCCAGTCCAGGCCCATGGCGGGATTCATTCCGCTGAGGTTGCCCAGCCAGCCGGCGGGGATGAGGGCCCCGGCCAGCCAGAGGCCCGCCCCGGCGGCCACGATCACCCACACCAGGCTGTCGCCGCCTAACTTGGACGGGAGGCGGGCCTTCCCCAGCGGGCCGTGGGCTTGCCACAGGGCCAGGGCCACACCCCCGCCGATCACCGGCCACCAGACGTACATCGTCAGCGCCCTGACCGGCAGGCTGCCCAGGAGCAGGACCGCCATGGACAGCAGCCACAGTCCCAGGGCCGCGGCCGTCGCCAGCCCCAGCGCCGGCGGCGAATCAGACGGGGCCAAGCGCCGGTAAATGGCGTATCCGTATCCGCCGGCCGCCAGCAGCACCACCAGCGCCATAATCCCGTCGGTCAGCAGCACCATCATCGCCGGTGGGAAGCAGCGCCACCCCAGCAGGCCCAGAAGCATCAGCGCCCATGCCAGCACGATCATGACGACCAGGGCCTTCAGCGGCAGCTCCCGCTCAACGGCGACCGAATCCTCTTTGTGCGAGTCTTCGCTCACGGCCGCACACGATAGGTGGTTACGGGCGGTTTGACAACGGTGCGCGGGCTGAGCAGTGAAGACGGTCTGCCATAGCTTTGGACAAGGCGGTCGCCTATAGTGACATAGACGTCACCAGGATTCCTGCTGTTGTGTCCTTGATGTCCGTAAGTTCTCACAGAGAAAGGAAAGACTGAATGTCTCGCTACATGATTTGCGTTTCGCTGGTCACCGCCGGGCTGCTTGCGGGAACCTCGCTGGGCCAGGGGCCGGCCACCGAACCGGCGACCGCTACCCAGCCGGCCGCGGCCAAGCAGCTCTTACAGAATATTCTTTCGCTGATGGACATGGGGCAGGTCCAAAGCCCAGAGGAATTGGTGGCCCAGGTGAACCAGCGGATGCCGCAGGTGCTCAAGGCCGTGACGGAGATGGAGACGAAGTATCCCGATTCGCAGGAGCTGTACGAGGCCAGGCTGCTGGGGCTGGTGGCGGCCACACGCCTGATGCGGGTCAACCGCGACCCGGTCATGGCGGCCGTGGCCGAAGGGCTGGCCAAGAAGGTTCTGGCCTCGGCCGCCCCGCCGGCCAACAAACTCTACGCCGACGCCCACCTGGTGCTGCTGGAGCTCAAGCCGGTGGGCCCGGCGGCGACGCAGCCGGTCAAGGACGGCCCGGCGACGGTTCGCCAGTTCGTCCAGCGGCACGACAAGGCCGAGCTGGGCGGGGAGGCCTACGGGGTGGGGATGCAACTGGCGGCCGTACTGCAAGACCGGGCGCTGCATGAGGAGCTGCGGGACGCCTTCGTCAAGAAATATCCCGAGCACCCCGCGGCCCGCCAGATCCTTCGCCAGCAGGGCAGGAGCTTCGACGTGGGCAAGCCCTTCAAGGCCGAGCTGACCAAGCTGGACGGCTCGAAGCTCACCTTGCCCGACGACCTGCCGGGCAAGGTGGTCGTGGTCGACTTCTGGGCCACCTGGTGCGGGCCGTGCGTGGCCACCGTCCCGCGCATGAGGCAGTTGTACGCGACGTACAAGCCGCAGGGCGTCGAGTTCGTGGGCATCAGCCTTGACGATGATAAGAAGACAGTGGCGGAGTTCATCAACGCTCAGGGCATGGGCTGGATCCACACCTTCAGCGGCAAGAAGTGGCAGGACCCGACGGCCCAGCGGTACGGCATCGGCGCCATCCCCAGCATCTGGGTGGTGGGTCGGGACGGGAAGGTGGTTTCCGACGACGCCGGCCAGAGCCTCTCTGCGACCATCCAGCGGGCGCTGGCGGCCCCGGCGCCGACCACAACGAAGGCCGGCGGCACCAAGTAGTCCGACCGGGCAAGGCCGGGCAAATCCGAGTTGCCCCGCGGCCCTGGCTGGGGTAACATGTCCGCGTATGGCCAGGCGCTGGGTCATTGTGCTGCCGCTGCTTGCCCTGATCGGCTGCGAGCTCGACACGGACCGGACTACCACCCCGCAGCGCCCGGGCATGGAGCGGATGGCGACGATCAACAATCGCATGTCCAAGCTCCAGATGGAGCTCACCGAGCGCGACCTCCGCATCAAGGAATTGACCGAGCACGTCGAGCGGCTTTCCGTCAGGCTCAAGAAGGCCGAGTTCATCAACGAGCAGCTCTCCAAGCAACTGGTCGCGGTGGGTGATGCCCCGCGCGACCGCGACCGCTACAAGGGGCTGACGGTGCAGCAAGGCCTGGAGATCCAGCGGCTGCAGCGCAGGATCGAGGACTTGCGGAAGCGCCTCGGTCGCACCACCGCCAGCGCGCCGGCGACCCAGCCAGCCTCGTAGCCTCGCCCTCCCACGGCCGGATTGACGGGCTCGCCCTTGCCGCGGTACAGTCCGACCATGCGAGTCGTCGTCACCGGACAGGTCGGAATGGACAAGGCCGAGTTCCTGGAAGCCGTGGCCGCCGCCGGCCGGCGCTGGGGATGCGCCGTGGAGCTGTTCCACGTCGGCCAGCGGATGTACGCCGAGGCCCCGGACGTGGCGGCGGGCAGGATCCTCGACCTGCCGCTGTCGCGGCTCAACCTCCTGCGGCGGAGCGTCTTCAAGGACATCCTGGCCCAAGGCGCCGGGTGCGAGAACGTCATCCTCAATACCCACGCGACCTTCCGCTGGCGGCACGGGCTGTTCTACGGCTTCGACCACGACCTGATGAAGGCCCTCAACGCCGAGCTGTACGTGGTGCTGGTGGATGACATCGACCGCGTGCACGCCCGGCTGCTGCGGGACAGGCATGCCAATCACACGCTGAAGGACCTGATGGTCTGGCGCGAGGAGGAGATCCTGGCCACCGAGCTGCTGAGTCAGATCGTCCGCGGCCACGGCTGCTTCCACATCCTCGCCCGCGGCCGCGGCGGCGACAACGCCGAGGCCCTGGCCAGGCTGATCTTCGCCCGGCAGTTCCGCAAGGCCTACCTGAGCTTCCCCATGACCAACGTCACCGACGCCGGCACCCTGGGGCGGATCCAGCGGTTCCGGGCCGAAATGAAGAACCACTTCGTGTGCTCCGACCCCGGCGACCTGGAGGAACAGCGGCTGGCCCGGCTGGCCCTGGCCGCGGCCGAGGCCGGCGAGCGCTTCGTCACCGTCCCGGGCGCCCAGTGCGAGCTTCAGATCGAAACGGCCGAACTGCTGAGCATTGTCCCCGACATCGACGGCCAGATCTACGCCCGCGACTTCAAGCTCATCGACCAGTCGGACATGATCATCTCGCTGATCCCCGGGGCCGGCGGCCCGGGCGGGCAGAGCCGACCGATTATCGCCTCCGGCGTCGAGCGCGAGCTCCAGCACGCCCACGAGGCGGCCAAGGAGGTGTTCGTCATCTGGACGCCGCAGGCGGCCCCCTCCCCGTTCGTGACCGAAACCGCCACCCGCGTCTTCCCCTCGGTGGAGGAGGCGGTCTCGTTTTTCCTGGCCAGCGGCTACGTGCCGGCCCCCTCCCCCGGCCGGCTGTTCGATTGACCCCCCGGTCCGAACCAGGCGCTCAAATGACTTGACTTCTTTGCGGTAAATGTCATAATGCGATGCTCTCTGTCCCGATAACAGAAGTGTGCAGGTAGCGGAACCGGCAATGAAGACGTATATGGCCAAACCCGGCGAGATCGCGGCCAAGTGGTACGTGGTGGACGCGGCGGACAAGGTGCTCGGCCGGCTGGCGACGAGGATCGCCACGGTGCTGATGGGCAAACATCGCCCGGAATACACGCCCCACGTGGACACCGGCGATTTCGTCATCGTGGTCAACGCCGATAAGGTGGTGCTGACGGGAAACAAGTGGACCCAGAAGCAGTACGACCGCTACAGCGGCTATCCCGGCGGATACAGGTCCGTCTCGGCCGAGCAACTTCGCCAAAAGCATCCGGAACGAATCGTCCAGGAAGCGGTGCGGCGGATGCTGCCGAAGAACCGGCGGGCCAAGGCCACGCTGAAGAAGCTCAAGGTCTATGCCGGGCCGAACCACCCGCACCAGGCCCAGCAGCCGGAGGAAATGGAACTGAAACTGTAAGGCCCACGCTTATGACCGACGAAGTGGCAACCAATCAGGACGTTGTGGCCCAGGCCGAGCATCCCGTACCGGCGGCGGCAAAAGCGGCGCCGCCGAAGGAGTACGTCTGGGGGACGGGGCGGCGGAAAAAGTCCGTCGCCCGGGTGCGGATCTACCCCGGCTCGGGGAACTTTCTGATCAACAAGCGGCAGGTGGAAGATTACTTCAAGTCGGAGCGCGACCGGCGCGAGGCGCGGGCGCCCCTGGCGGCGGCCAAGATGGCCACCAGTTACGACATCTGGGCCAACGTCGCCGGCGGCGGCAGCAGCGGGCAGGCCGACGCCGTCAAGCTGGGGCTGGCCCGGGCCCTGGTCAAGGCCGTCCCGGAACTCACCGCCGCCCTCCGCGAAAACGGGCTGCTGACCCGGGACGCCAGGATCAAGGAAAGGAAGAAGTTCGGCCTGCGGGGCGCCCGGAGAGGCATGCAGTGGGCCAAGCGTTGACCTGGCAAAGCTGAACCGGCGAAAGCCCCGGCGCCGCTGACGTGGCCGGGGCTTTTTTCTTGCCAACGGCGGCCGGCGCCCGGATACCGTGAGGCGGCTTGGCCCCGCCTGCCGGGGCGGGATCAACCCGTTGCCGGCTGCTGGTTTTCCAACCTCTGTTTCACAGGAGCTGTGCATGAGCGAACGAGCCGGGACAATCCGCGTGGCACTGGTGGGCGGCAGCGGCTACGCGGGCTTTGAGGCCATCCGCCTGCTGCGGCGGCACCCGAGCGTCGGGCTGGTGGGCATCTACGGCCCGCCCGAGGAGCTGGGCCCCATCACGGAGTTCCACCCGCTGCTGAGCCGGACCGTCGAGATGGACCAGGAGCTTTACGAGGCGGGCAAGCTCGCCGGCCGGGTGGACCTCGCCCTGCTGTGTGTGCCGCACAAGGTCGCCATGAGTTACGTGCCCGGTCTGCGGGACGCCGGCATTCGCGTGATCGACCTCTCGGCCGACTACCGGCTCAAGGACGCCGGCCTGTATGAGAAGTGGTATTGCCCGCACACGGACGCGGGCCGGCTGGCCGAGGCGGTGTACGGCCTGCCCGAGTACTTTGCCAAGCAGATTGCCGAGGCCGACCTGGTGGCCAACCCGGGCTGCTACCCCACCTGCGCGGTCCTGCCGCTGGCGCCGGTGCTGAAGGCCGGCCTGGTCGAGCCGGCCGGCATCGTCGTCAGCGCCGTCAGCGGTGTTTCCGGCGCCGGGCGGAAGTCTGCCCCGGCGTACCACTTCCCCCGGCGCAACGAGAACTTCGAGCCGTACGCCCCCGGCACCCATCGCCACATGCCGGAGATCGAAGAGGTCCTGTCGGAGATCACCGGCCTGGAGGTCGACGCCCTGTTCGTGCCTCACCTGTGTCCCATGGACCGGGGCATACTGTGCAGCATCTATGCCCGGCCGGCCCGCCAGGTCACCGCCGAGCAGTTGACGGACGTGCTTGAGCGGGCCTATGCCGACGCGCCCTTCGTGCGGGTCCGGGCCGACCGGCTGCCGGCTACCAAGGACGTGGCCACCACCAACTTTTGCGACCTCGCCGCCCGCGCCGAAAAGGGCCGGGTCATCCTCTTCTCGGCGCTGGACAACCTCATCAAGGGCGCCTCCGGCCAGGCGGTCCAGAACATGAACATCATGTTCGGCCTGGACCAGGCCACGGGGCTGTACTGACCGGTGTGGAGCTACGCAATGGCGCAGACTCGACACATCACGCTGCCGCAGGGCTTCCTGGCCGCCGGAGTCAAGTGCGGCATCAAGGAAAGCGGCCGGGAAGACCTGGCCGTGATCGTGGGCCAGCAGATGGTCTCGGCGGCGGTGCTGACCACCTCCAACCAGGTCGTGGGGGCGCCGGTGCTGTGGTGCCGGAAGGTCCTGCCGGCCGGCTTCGGCTGGATCCGCGGCATCGTCGTTAACTCCGGCTGCTCCAACGTCTGCACCGGCCGGCAGGGCGAAAGGGACGCGGCGGAGATGGCGGCCCTGGCCGGGCGGCTGGTCGGGGCCGAGCCCGCCGAGATGCTGGTGGCCTCCACCGGCATCATCGGCCGCCGGCTGCCCATGGCCAAGGTCCGCTCCGGCATCCGCGCCGCGGTCGAGGCCCTCGGCCGCCGCGACGACCCGGCCGTGGTGCGAGCCATCATGACCACCGACACCCGCCAGAAGTCGGCCGTCGCCCGGGTCCGAATGGGCGGCGAAACGGTCACCGTCGCCGGCATCGTCAAGGGCGCCGGCATGATCTGCCCGTCTCTGGCGGGTCCCCCGCCCCGCGGCGGTTCGCGGCCTGGGGCCTGCGCCACGATGATTGCGGTGTTGACCACCGACGCGGTCATCGCCCCGCGGCCGCTGTACGCGGCGTTCAAGAAGGCGGCCCCGACCAGCTTCAACGCCGTGACGATTGATTCGGATCAGTCCACTTCGGACACGGCCGTGGTGATGGCCTCGGGCCTGGCTGGCAGTCGGATCGTGCCGGGCTCGGCGGCGGCGCGAAGATTCGCCGCGGCCCTGGCGGAGGTTTGCCATTCCCTGGCCGTGGCCATGGCCCGCGACGGCGAGGGCGCCACCAAGCTGATCCAGGTCAACGTCACCGGCGCCGTCACGTCGCGCCAGGCGGAAATTGTCGCCAGGGCCGTGGCCAATTCCCCCCTGTTCAAGTGCGCCGTCCACGGTGGCGACCCCAACTGGGGCCGGATCCTCGCCGCCGCCGGCAAGAGCCCGGCCAAGGTCAGACCGGAGAGACTGTCGGTGCGGATCGGCGGGGTGGCCGTGTTCGCCCGCGGCGTGCCCAAGCGCTTGAACCTTCGCCGGGTCGAGCAGTACCTTGCCGGCAACAGCGTGCTGGTGGAGCTGGATCTGGGCCTGGGCAAGGGCCGCTTCACCGCCTACACCTGCGACCTTTCGGCCCGGTACGTGGCCATCAACGCCGAATACCATACGTAAGGCGGAGAATCCCTCAGTGGGGACGCAAAGGATGCGCAGGGCAAGCGTCATCCTGGCATTGGCAGCGGCGTCGGCCGCAGCGGCCGAGGCGCAGAAAGGCCAGGTCCTTCTCGACGACTGCGATTATGCCACGACGCAGGCGGCCCGGGCGGTGTGGCGGCCGATTGACCCGGCCAGCCCGGGCGTTGAGGTTGTCACCGCCGCCGACAGGCGGATGCTGAAGCTGCCTTGCAACTTCGCCACCAACGAGCAGTGGCGCGTCGGCTGGGACCGCTCGGGCCAATGGGACCTATCGGCCTGCAGCGAGATCTTTCTGTCAGTCGCCGCCGGCCACCCCGATGTGCATCGGGGCGGGGCCAGGATGAGCCTATATTTGCGCAGCGGCGGCGGGTGGTACGGCCGTTCCTTCGAGGTACCGCCTGGCAGCAGCACCGTCCGATTGGCGCGGAAGAGCTTCAGCGTCCAGGGCAAGCCGGCCGGCTGGGAGCGGATCGACGGGGTCCGCCTGTGCGTGCTCCGCGACGAGGGCGCCGACCGCGCCGTTCTCGTGGCCGGCCTGGGGGCGATCGAGAAAAAGGCGCACGTGGCCGTCTATCGCAACGACGCCGGGGTCAAAGACGAAGGCGGCGTGGGGCGGTACGCCCAGCTTGCGGTCGACGCCCTCGACCGGCTGGGGATCGCCTGCGACCTGGTGGACGACAAGGCCGTGGCCGCGGGCCGGCTGGCTGGAAAGCAGGTCGCCGTCCTGCCGCTGAATCCCGTCCTGCCCGCCGACGCCGCGGCTGCCGTCCGGAATTTCGTCGCCGGCGGCGGAAAGCTGCTGGTCTGCTACAGGCTGCCCGAGCCGCTGGGCGAGTTGCTGGACATTCGCTTGGCCGGGCGCCTGGACGGCAAGGACGGGCAACTGGCCGGCATCGTCTTCCAGGGCCGGGAGGACCGCCCGAAGGTCCAGGCCGCCCAGCATTCCTGGATCGCCCACAGGATCGTTCCCGGCCGGGGTGCCAAGGTCGTCGGCCACTGGGTTGACCGCGCCGGCAAGGTCACCGATCTGCCCGCCGTGACGCGAAACGAGAACGGCTACTTCGTCGGCCACGTCTTCACCGAGCACGCCCCCTCCGCCAAGGACCGGCTGCTGCTGGAAATGCTGGGTCAGCTTTGGCCGGCGGCGTGGGAGGAGGTGGCTCGACATCGCCTGGAGGCCCTGGGCCGGGCCGCCGGCCT
>LJUF01000125.1 GCA_001303665.1 Phycisphaerae bacterium SM23_33
CGGCAGCCAGGCGGAAGTCGTGCTGGCCGAAACATCCCGGCTTCTGGTCCCTCCGCGCACGCGGCTTCAGGTCACCGGCGCCGACGGCGGGCGCGGGGTGCTCCTGGAGCGGGGCGCCCTGAAGGTCGAGGCGGCGGAACAGCCGCCCGACAGTCCGCTGACGATTCTCACCCCCGGCTGCGAGATCAGGCTGCTGGGGACGAAGCTGGAGGTGCACGTCGTTGACAAGTCTGACGGCTCGCGGCAGACGCGGGTGAGCGTCACGGCCGGGCAGGTGAGTCTGTCGGCCGGCGGCAAGCAGGTGCTGCTGCTGCCGAACACGGAAGGCGTCGCCGACGAGGGCCGGCCGCCGGTCGTCCGCTGCCTGACGGCCGAGGTGAACGCCATGCACGAACTCATTGAGAAGAACGTTTCGCTGGCCGGGCAGGCGGGTGTGCCGCCGGGTCGGCCGGCAATTATCGAGTTCGACGGCGACGGCTCCGCCACGGTCTGGGTGGTCGTGCCCATCCTGCGCACCAGCGGGCAGGATGCGGGCAGCTGCTCGCTGAAGTGCCGCTGGCCGCTCGGGCGGGTGGAGGCGTTTTCGATTCGCGGGACGCGGCTTCCCGTCGCTCGCGACGGCGATGTCTGGCGGATCGAGCTTGCCGCCGAGCCCGTGCCGCCCGCCCTGCGGGACGCAGTGATCGTGAAGGTGACCGGCCTGAAGGGGTTCTTCCAGCCGACCGGATCGGGCGTGTTCGAGCTTCACCGGCCCTCGAGCCGCTCGGCGCCGCTGTCGCTGATTCAATTCCGCCTGCCGGCGGCGGCCCGGGTGGAAGCGCTGACGCCCGCGCCCATCGAAAGGACCGAGACGCTGTCGCGGCTGGTCCTGACCGTGGCCGCGCGCTCGGAACCACTGTCGCTGTTCGAGTGACCGAGGCAAGTACGGGGAAAGGAGCCGGACCGTGCCACGCAGGAAACTGATGCTGTGCGGATTGATCGCGGGGCTGGCCGCAATGGCCGGCCAAGTGCCGGCGGGTGAGAAGGAAGGCCTGCACCTGCGGTTCTCGCTGGCCAAGCCCGACGACGACAAGCCGGTCGAAATCACCGTGTCGGGGCGGATCACAGACGCCAAGACGAGCCAGCCGATTGCCGGCGCCCTGGTCCGCGGATTCGTCGTCATCTGGCGGCACCGGGGGCCGGAGCTTCTCCAGAAGTGCCCGTACCAAGAGACCCGGTCCGACCGGCAGGGCAGATACCAGCTCCGCTTCGTCACGCCGCTGACCGTCTCGGGCCCGATGAAGGGACAGGACGGCCTCTGCGTCTACGCCGGCGCGCCGGGGTATGAGACCCTGCCGCTGTGGGTCAGGCCTTCCCTGGCGCCCGGCAAGACGGACTTCGCTGAGGTGAACCTGGCCCTGCGGGCCGGAAGGCTGGTGAAGGGGACGGTGGTGGACGAGCAGGGCAAGCCCCTGGCCGGCGCGGTGGTCACTGTGCAGAGCGGCCTGAGCGGGGGGTGGGCCTTCTTTGGGGCGCTCGGCAAGGCCACCACAAACGGGAAAGGCCAATTCGAGATCTGGTGCTGCACCGACCGGCGCGAAGTCATCGGTTCCGACCCGTGGCTGCAGGTGCTCAAGAGAGGCTACGGCATTGGGTTCTTCTGGGACCTCTTCAAGAAAGACTCGATGGGGACGCTGATCGTGCCGAAGGGCGGGACGATCGTCGGCAGAGTCGTTGACAAACAGGGAAAGGACGTCGCCGGCTGCGAGGTGCTCGTCCGCGACGTCCTGGGAGACGAGCTGGACAGGACCACGACGGGCAAGGACGGCAGATATGAGCTCAAGGGGGTGCTCGGGGAGCCGACGGCGGTGCAGTTCTTCACGACGAAGAACAGGCAGAGACCAGAGCCGATATTGACCTCCGTCACGGTCTATGCGCGACGTGAGGCCGGGATGAATCTGCGCGACGTTCCTCAGTACCAGATCCGGGCCAAGGACGGCCGCACCGTCGCCGGGCCCGACCTGGTCGTCGGTGCCGAGGCCGGCGTCTCCGGCGGGCTGGTTGCCTCCAAGACCGTCCGCGTGCTTCAGGGGCTCATGATTCGCCTGGATTACAGTTGGGACAACATGGTGGAGGCCGACGCCGACGGGAAGTTTCGCTTCGCCTGCGTCCGCCCCGGCAAGCACTCGCTGACGGCGTATCTGCCGAACAACCTCCGCGGCGACCGCGGCATCGGCCGCACCCAAATCAATGTTGAACCCGGCAAGCCTGTCGAGAACGTCCGCATCGAGCTGGAAGCATTGGCCGAGGCGAGGGTCCAGTTCCTGGACGCAAAGGCCAATCCGCTGGAAGGGATAACGGCCGGGGCGACCTGGACCAAGGAAGGCACCGGCTTCTGGACCGAGGGAACCACATCCGACAAGGACGGCTGGGCCGTGCTGCATCTGTATCCCGGTCAGCTCCAGTACGTCCGCGGATTCGACCCCAGCGGGGCCCTGGTCGCCGAAGGTTACGAGCAGGTCAAGCCCCAGGCCGGCGAAGTGCTCGAGAACCTCCGCATCGTGATGGTTCCCACGGCCGGCCTGCGCGGGCGCCTGGTGACCGAGAGCAAACAGCCCGTCGCCGACAGACGCCTGCTCTGCCGCCTGGACTACGCCGACGGCGCGCGGAAAGGGCAGACGCTGGCGACCGATTCCTCGGGCCGGTTTGAGATGACCGGCCTGGTGCCGGGGATTGTGAAGCTTGTGATAGAGACCGATCCGCCGGAGCTTTCGGGCTCGGCCGCCAGCCCGCTGGAGATAAAGCCGGGCGAGCAGAAGGATCTAGGGGACGTTGCCCTGAAGGAGGTGAAGTTGTACAAGGTCTCCGGCAGGCTGGTGGGCTCACCGACGTTCGCCGACCTGGGCGGGTTCAAGATCCGGCTCGGCCTGCGGCAGTGGGAGCCCATGCTGCCCGCCGACGCCCAGGGGCGGTTTGTCATTCCCAAGCTGCGGCCGGGCAGGCACCGACTCACCGCCTATCTGCCCTTTAACCTGCGAACCGATAGGGGGGTCGGCCACGTGGATGTCAACGTGACCGACAAGGACGTGGAAGACGTGCAGCTTCCGCTGGAGACGCTGGCCACCGTCCACGTGCGGATCGTGGACGAAGCGGGAAAGCCGCTGGAGGGCATCTCCGCCGCCGCGTGGTGGACCGAGAACCACACCGGCGTGTTCACCGAAGGCACGAAGTCGGACAAGCAGGGCCGGGCCACGCTGTATCTCTACCCGGATCAGCTACAGTACGTCGGCGCCCACGACTGGGCCGGCAAATACCGCCTCCAATCTCACAAGGAGATGAATCTCAAGCAAGGCCAGGTGGTCAAGGACCACACCGTGGTCATGCTGCCGGCCCCCGAATGAAGCGGACGGGGATCTTACGTGCCTGCTGGTACACCCGGAGCGCGGCGCGGCCGAGGGAGTCGCTCCCCCGTGGTGCGGGCAGCACGCCGTGCGGGAAATGTCTGAAAGGAGCTGGCCGTGAATCAATGCGTCGCTTGCCTGGCAATGCGTGTGATCGCGTCGGCGAATGCTTCGGTGACCATCGCGGCCGGCGTCGCATCACGGCCGGCGCCCGAGCTGCTGCGGGCGTACGAGGTGAACAGGAAAGTATCGGACTTCCCGGACCGGCAGGACCTGTCCACTCCCGAGGCAGCCTATGCCACGTTCAACCGCATCCTCGCCGGTGGTGAGCGGGCACCTTGGCGCCGCCTGAGCGTGCGGCGCCTCGCCGGTCAGTTCCCGGCCGGCGCCGAGAAACGAGAAGTCTCCCCCAAGGCCGCTCACGAATGGCTGCACGCCGATATCCTCGAGGTGCGGATATTCAAGGGGAAATACGCCGCGGCCTTTGCCAGGATTCCAAATGCGGCACAGACCATCATCGATATCCGATTCCTGGAGAAGGAGGAAGGTCGCTGGCTCAACTCGGGCAATAACGTGGGCCCCGACCTCGCCGAGGCAAGGACCAAGTTCGCCGGCTGGTGCTCGCAGTTTGTGGAAAAGCCGGTCCGGCCGAGAATCGATGATCCCGATTCGCACCTGAGGCGGTTCGTTGAGTTCCTCAAGGCCAATGGGCAGGAGCCGAAGGCGCTCGTGATGAAGGCCCTGGCCGAGTATACGCTCGTGATCATGGGGGAGATCCACCATCGCCCGCGCTACTGGGCGCTCAATTCCTCGCTGGTGACCGATCCGGATTTCCCCCGGCACGTGGGCACGATCTACATGGAGCTGCCTTCCAATGACCAGCAGCTCGTGGAGAAATTCCTGGCGAGTAAGGACTGCGACACGAAGCCCGTTGTCGAAATGCTGCGCGACAACCTGTGGATGGGCTGGCCGGACCAGGCGATGCTCAATTTCTTCATGAAGGTCTGGATGGTGAATCGGAACCTGGCACCGGAGCAGAAGCTGCGCATCGTCCTGGTGGACATGCAAAGGCCGTGGAAGGATATTCATGAAAGGGAGGACTGGCGGAAGTACAACGTGGATCGTGATCGTTTCATGGCCGACAACGTCCTGCGCGACGTGAAGCAGCATCCTCAGGAGAGGCGCAATGCCCTGTTCATAGTTGGTGTCGGCCACACCATGCTGGACCTGAAGTACTTCGAGGGCTCGCCGGTCACCAGCGCTGGCTGGCACCTGCGTCAGGGCCTGGGGGCGGAGAAGGTGTATGCCATCTTCCCTCACACCTGCGTGATGACGAACTGGGGCCGAGTGGACGGGCGATTGTGCATGGGCCTGTTTGAGTCAGCGTTTGCCGCCGTGGGAAATCGACCCCTGGCGTTCCCGCTTGCCCGGGGGCCCTTTGGCGAGCAGCCCTTCGACGCCCTCCCCGACCAGCCGGTGAGCAGCGCGTACCGGGATGGTTACAGCGCCTATCTGTACCTTGGCCCGCTTGAGCATGAGATCTTCTCGCCCTTGATCGCCGGGTTCTACACCGATGAATTCGTCAAGGAGCTGGACCGGCGGCATCGCATGATGTTCGGCGAGGGCCTCGTCCAGGGATGTCGGCTGGCCGCGCTGGACGCCGAGAGCTTCATCGGATGGATGGGCAACTCCTGGGGCAGGCCGCGGCGAGAATGGCGCAGCGAATTCCTCGGCCCGCTGAACGCCTGGCAGCACGGTGGAAGCGACTGGAAACAGGCGGCCCGCGACGCCAGGTACGAGGACGCCTTGCAGCATCCCGACCAGATCGTGAAGGCCGCAACCGAGCTGTTTGATGCAATCCGTGCCGCCGACTACAACAACCCGCAGACGTGGAAAGATCACCCCGATGCCTGGAAGCAATTCATCTCTGTTGACTACACTGTCGCCACAGACTACCCCAGTTGGGTCAAGTGGATCTGCGAGACGTTCAAGCCCAACCCGATCCAGTCCGTGGAACTGGGCGAGGTCTTCGCCAGCAGGAGGCACAGCTTCTCGGTAGGGCCCGTGGATCTGCCGACGATCAGGTACAAGCTGACCCTGAAGGACGGAACCGAGCTGAAGGGCGCCCTGCCCTTCGAGTACGACGCCATGAGGCAGCGCTGGACGGGTCAGCAAGGGATCGACTGGCATCTGCAGTACAAATCCGGCCTTCCGCCGAAGGCGGCCGGGGCCGGAAAGCGTGCGGCGGAAGGCGAGCCGGCATCGCGGGGCGCAGCTTCCCGCACGCGGGAAGGTGAGTCAGTTGACCTCAGCACGCCCGAGGCCGCGGTAACAAGCTGGACCAAAGCTGTGGCCACGGGCAAGAAAGGGCGCGCCCTGGCCTGCATGTTGCCCGGCGGGGTTGACTACGATGACGTGGAACGAATCCTGAGTGCTGATCCCTCGTCCCGTGCATACTTCATCAAGCAGATGTGGGAGGCCATCGATCCCGGTAAGCCGGTCAGAATACTTCGCAGGGAGCAGGGCGGGGGGCGGGTCACCATTACATGGCAGGTCCGTTTCAAGCGCGAGGTTTCCATAAGGGGCCGCACCTTCAAGAGCGGGGATACGTTTGAGCTGGATGCCACGCTGAAGCAGAGAGGCGGTGATTGGCTGATTGACGGCATCTGACCGTACTTGCTTCTGGGGACGGCCCAAGGGCCGCTGCGCCATAGTCTCTTCGGTACCCAGGCCGGCTGGAGCCGCCTTGATTTCTCGCTGGACATGGCCGAGCCTTTGCGACACAAAGGCCGGTGCGCGTGTTGGCATTTGCCGGAGCCGCGACCTTGCCGAGGGAGCCGCTGACATGGCCAAGCCGCGAGGCTCGAAGCGCCTGCTGAAGGCCGATCCGACCGATTGGCTGCTGGAAGAGGACAACCCCGTGGTCCGCTGGTGGGCCCTGCGCGATCTGGTTCGCGCGCCGGCCAGGCAGGTCGAGGCCGCCCGCCGGCGGGCCCTGCAGAGCGAGGTGGTGCGGGAGGTCTTCCGCCAGCAGCGGCCCGGCGGGCACTGGGAGAGGCGCGACAACATGCACGCGCCGCACTACACCTCGACCATCTATCAGCTCAGCCTGCTGGGCGACCTGGGCCCGACCGCCGCCGACCGGCGCGTCGCCGCTGGCGTCGAGGCCGTGCTGCGGACCCAGCGCACCGACGGCGGCTTCCCCGGCCACGACCCCCACAAGTGCGAATACGGGCCGTACGACATCGGCCTGATCATCCGCTTCATGCGCCAGTTCGGCCTGGCCGGCGACCGGCGCCTCGCACGGATGTGCCGGTGGGTCGAGCGCCATCAGATGGCCGGCGGCGGGTGGACGGGTGTGCACGGGCACGACCGGCCGGCGCCGGGAGGCTGCCTGAACGCCACGGCCAACGTCCTGTGGGGGCTGGCGGCCGGCAGGAAGCTGACGCGAACGCCGCTTGCCCGGCGCGGGGTGGAGTTCCTGGCCCGGGCCACGGCCGCCGATCCCGGCCGCACCCGCTGGCTCAGCTATCCCCAGTTCTGGAACTTCTGGGTGGACGATATCAAGCTGGCGGAGATCTACCTCAGGCTGGGCGTCCGCCCCGACCGGCAGCCGCTGGCCGGACGCCTCCACAGCATCCTGGACCTCCAGGGCGACGACGGCCGTTGGGCGGAGCGGCGGGGCCCCTACACCGACAATCGCCCGAACTGCCGGCGGATGCGCCGGCTGTTTCCGCGAAAGGGCCGGCCTTCCAAGTGGGTCACCGCCAAGGCCATGACCGTCCTCAAGCTCGCCCTGTCGCGCAGCGATTGAGTGCTGCGCTTCTGACGTTGGGCATTTCTGGTTCGCCGCGGCCGGGACGGCCGCTGGAGGCGGATCATTTCTTCGCGCGCTGGACGGCTTGCTGGAGTGGGCCGAAGCCCTGGCTGCCTTCGTTCAGGCGGGTGACGCCCTCGGCCTGGGCGATCTTGACGAACTTCTCGTAAGCGGCCTGGATGGAATCGCCCATAGGCCAGTCGGCCTGGGCGGCCTGCGCCCGGCCGCGCAGCTCATCCCACCGCATGATGAAGGTGTACATCGCCGGAAGCTGGGCGACCTGCACGCGGTGGCGGAGGTCGCCGTCGTCCTTGACGGCCTGCTCCGCCGCGGCCAGGTGGGCACAGCCCTGGCTGAGCGTCTCGAAGGACAGGAACTTGGCCGTGGGCGGGGAATAGCAGCCCAGCGGGTCGCCGCTGACCTCGACGGCGTCGTGGATCAGGTCCAGGTAGGCCCGGACGTGCCTGCCGGCCGGGCCGTAGTAGCCGTCCAGGAACTCCTGCATCAGCTTCTGCGGGTCGCGCGTGGGGTGCCACAGCAGCTTCGCCAGCAGCCACGCCCGTAGCTCCGCCATCTCCGCCCCGGGGCTCTGGTAGGCGCCCTGTTCGAAGACGCCCTTGACGTTGTTGTCCACGAAGAACCTGACGTTGGGCGCCAGCACCCGCAGGTTCGGGTGCGGCAGGACGTAATGGCTGAAGTTCGTGGTGTAATCCCAGACGTACAGCCGCCGGCAGATCTTCGACCAGCCCAGCAGGTCTTCCCGGAACGCGCGGTTGCGCTCATCCGCCAGCGGCCTGCTGAAGGAGCACTCGATGCTGCACAGGCGGACGATGACGTTGGCCCGCGGCTTGACGTGCAGGGGCGGCTTGCGGGTGTAGCGGTAGGCCAGCGTGCTGATGGCCACGCGGGGGAATTCTTTCTCGATGTCGGCCGCCACGTCGTTGACGAAATGCAGCAGCGACCCGGCCGGGCTGCCTTCCTGCTTGTCCAGGGCGGCGCAGCGGCTGCACTGGCAGTTGCCGACCCAGTCGTTCTGCGAGACCGAGGCGATGGTGGCGGCGGGGTTCTTCCGCAGCCGGGCCTTGAGGTTCCTGACCAGCTCGGCCCGCATCTGCGCATTGGTCAGGCACAACTGGGCGCCGCTGTGGGTGCGTTTGCCGCCGATCTCGCTGAACCATTCGGGATGCTCCTGGAAGTACTTCTCGGGGGGAATCAGCGCATAGAACGTGTGGACGAAGCCTTCGTAGACGTGCTTGCCGCCGCGCCTTTCATCCAGCCGGGCGGCGTGACCGTTGCACCGGTTGCGGGCGGCCCAGTCGCCGTCGAAGGCGTCGAACCAGAACGACTCGCGGTACTCCAGCGCCGGCACGTGCCGCACGTTCAGGGCGCCGATCTTGAGCGTGGGGATCTTGGGGATGCTGCTGGCCTTGGAGGTCCACCAGCGGCAGCCGACGT
>LJUF01000322.1:0-2995 GCA_001303665.1 Phycisphaerae bacterium SM23_33
GTCCCAGCGGGCCTGGACCTGGGCCAGCATGACGTCCAGGATGGGCAGCGCCGCCAGCACCCAACTGAGCCGCAGCGATGCCCCCAGGGCGCCGACGTCCCGCCGGGACCGCCCCAGGCCCCCGGCAAAATGGTCACGCCAGACCGGCCGGTTCCGCCGCCAAGCCTGGCCCGCCGGGTTCAGCCCACCGCTACGCATGGACGACCTCCCGGGCCGGCCACGCCGGCCGGCGGAAGCCTTCGGCAACGCCGCCCCGCAAGCCCGCAGGTCGGCAGACGAAAATGATGTTCTGCGCCAGCCTCGCACTTAGGCCGACCGCCCCCGCCAGCCGATCGCAGACGCCGTGCACCCAAGGCGGCACCAGCATGTGCCCGTCCGTGGCCGGCAGCGTGCCGATGGGGAAGACCTCGGCGATCTCCAGCCCGCCGGCCCGCGCCAGGTCCGTCACTTCCTCCAAAGACATCGTGTGCGGCCGCCTGCCCAGCAGCCTGGCCAGCAGGAACAGGCCGCCCGAATCGCAGCGGTGATTGTTGAACACCAGCAGCCCGTCGGGGGCCAGGTGCCGACGGAGGGCCTGCATGGCCGACAGCCTCAGCTCGGGCTGGGCGTTGGGGAAGAAGCGGAAGGCGGTGATGAGGTTGAACGTGCGGCCGGCCAGCAGGTTTTGGCGAGTGATGTCGCCCACGATCAGCTCCGCGTACGGGGCCTTTGGCCGGGCCAGCTCGATCATGCCTGGGGAGACGTCGATGCCGGTGGAGCTTCGCGTTCGCCCGGCCAGGTGCGCTAGGATCCGCCCCGTGCCGCAGGCGAAGTCCAGGGTCCAGCACCCGCCGCTCGCGGCTCCAGGTGAAGGCACGAAAAGCAATGCGGTCGAAGCCGGCGTCATACGAAGCCGCCTTGTCCGCCGAGGCGTGCGAGGTGCGGTAGTCGAGCTGATCCGAAGGTCGGCTTGCGGGCCGCTCGGAGCCGCGATGGGCCCTGTCGGCCATGGCCTCAACGGCACGGGGCTGCCGCCGCCACTGGGCCGCGGCCCTGCGAAAGGTCAGATGTGCGGCCAAGGCCGCCAAGCCGTACAGCCACTTCTTCCAGAAGACGTTCGACGTCGTCGGCAGCCGGAGGTACAGGGAGCTGACGTACAGCAGGGTCTGGCCCAGGCGGCCGAGGTCGAGCCGTCGCTGCCACTGTTCCTGGTAGCCGGCCAGCAGGGCCGAGGCCCGCGGCCGGAACCGCCGAATGGCCCGGGGGACGTTCGCCAGGTGAATGACCAGGCTCCGCAGCATGAGGGACAGGTCCAGGTACCTGCTGCCGACGGTGCTGCCAGGGCCGAAGGGCTGGGCGCAGGCCCAGTCCAGGATGACGATGTCGCCTTTGCCGGGCCGATAGCACACGTTGACGGTGTTAAAGTCCCCGTGGATGCCCACCATGGCCCCGTTGCCCGCCGGCCCCAGCCGCGCCGCCTTCCGCAGGTCGGGGGTCACCTTCAGGTGCTGGTGGACATACGCCAGGGCCCGGCCGGCCTGGCGGAGCAGGTCCAGGCCATCGCCGGTGCGGTCGATCACCCCCCCCAGCGTCACCAGGCCGTCCAGCCGCTCCAGCTCCACCCGACCGGTCCGCTCTTCGCAGCCGAGCACCCGGGGCACGCCGAACAGCCCGCTTTGCCGGCCCAGGCGGCGGGCCCGGCGGGTCATCTCCACCTGCACCGCCGTCAGGGAAGGGGCGACCTGCTTGCGGATGCTCTTGCCGCACAGGGTCACGGCATCCGAGCGAGCGTAAGCGGGGCCAAAGAAGCCCAACATGTCCTGCTCCATCCTCCGCCTTCAGTCGGCGGAGACCGTATGGCGGCCCATGCCTTGCCTCGTTCAACTCCCTCAGGCAATCTTCCGCCGCGAAGGCAGGTCGGCCAGGCTGTGCTGCTCGATCATCTCCCCGAACCGCGCCACCTGGCGACCCGCCGATTCCAGCGACTCACTTACGGGGACGTAGACCTCGATCTCCAGCGGAGGTCCCGGGCGGCTGTGGCGCACCAGCGTTACCGAGCGCACCATCTGCCTGTGGCCGTGCGGATCCCCGTTGCGCCGCCACAGCAGCTTGCGGACCGAGCCGTTGCGGTTAGTCACCGGCAGCGACAGCTGGGCGAAGCCCATCCCGTCGGCCACGTCGCACATGACGTTCCACCAGCTGTCGAAGGTCCGGGCTTCGCGGAAGTGCGGCAGCCACTGCTCCAGCACCGGCTGGGCACCGCTGGGCGGGCAGAACAGCGTGCAGCGGCGCCCGCTGGCGGAATCCGGGGAAGGCTGCTCGGCCCGCAGGAACACCAGCAGCAGCGCCACCACGCCGCTGCCGG
Source organism: Phycisphaerae bacterium SM23_33 (assembly GCA_001303665.1). GTDB lineage: Bacteria > Planctomycetota > Phycisphaerae > SM23-33 > SM23-33 > SM23-33. The sequence continues at coordinate 2,345 of LJUF01000322.1, forward strand.
CCAGGCACAGCGTGCCCGAGCCTCGCGTCCGGAGCATGAACGCCCCCACGGCCACGGCCAGGATCGTGGCAGCATACACCAGCAGGGCGGCCCGGCGCTGGCTCAGCCCGGTGCCCAGCAGCCGATGATGCACGTGGGCACAGTCCGGCCGGAACGGCGAGCGGTGGTTCCACAGCCGCCGCAGGATGCTGAAAAGGGTGTCGAGGATGGGCACCCCCATGGCCAGGCCGGGCAGCATCAGCCCCACGGTGGAGCCGGTCTGCTTGGCGCAGAGCACGCTGAAGGCCGAGAGCACGAAGCCCAGGAACATGGCCCCGCAGTCGCCCATGAAGATCCGCGCCGGGGGGAAGTTGAAGGCCAGGAAACCGCTCAGGCTGCCCAGCAGCACCAGGGCCAGCAGCGCCAGGACAAACTGCCCGGCGGCGACGGACAGGGCCAGGATCACCCCGCAGGCAATTGCCGACACGCCCGCCGCCAAGCCGTCGGTGCCGTCGATGAGGTTCATGGCGTTGGTCAGGCCCACGATCCAGAAGATCGTGATCGGCCAGGAGGCCCAGCCCAGCTCCAGCCAGAGCAGGCCGGGCAGGTGCAGCGTCTCCAGGCGGATGCCGCCGGCGCAGGCGGCCACGGCGGCGGCCAGCTGGGCCAGCA
>LJUF01000322.1:3007-5153 GCA_001303665.1 Phycisphaerae bacterium SM23_33
CGGAGGTCGTCCACCAGCCCCGCCAGCAGCACCAGCAGCCCCCCGCCCAGCAGCGAGATCTCCGCCGGCCCCAGGGCCCGCCAGGGGGCCGATGCCTTCTGCGGGAGCACGGCCAGCAGCAGCACGGCCGCGTACAGGGTGGCGGCGATGGCCAGGCCGCCGATCCGCGGAACCGCCCGGCGGTGCACCCGGCCGGCGCCGGGCATGTCCAGGGCGTTGAGGCGCGCCGCCAGCCGCATCACCCCGGCCGTGGCCAGCACCGACAGCAGCGCCGCGGCCAAGTACATGTGCCAAAACACACTCATTCCGATGGTGCACTCGCCTTGCGGCGGTGGCTCCTTCTGTAGCCGTACTGGCTGTAGCGGCCGTAGCGGCGGTTCCCGCGCGGCACCGCGTTGATGACCGCCCCCAGCAGGCGGGCCCCCACGTCGAGCAGGTCCTCGATGGCCTGCTGGGCGACCGGGTGGGTGGACTTTTCGGCCCGCAGCACGAGCACGGTCACCTCGCAGATCGCCCCCAGGATCCGCGAGTCGGTGACGGAAACCACCGGCGGGGAATCGATGACGATGCGGTCGTAGCGCCCGGACAGTTCGGCCAGCATCTGGCGGAAGGCCGGAGAATGGAGCATCTCCGCCGGCCGGTCGGGCGCGGCGCCGCACGGAAGCACGTCCAGCCGCTCCACGCCGCTGAACCGGATCGCGTCCTGCAGCCCCGCCGTCCCCGCCAGCAGGCCGGTCAGCCCTGGCTCGCAGGCCACATCGAAGACCTCATGCTGCATGGGGTTCCGCAGGTCGGCGTCGAGGATCAGGGTGCGCTGGGCGGCCTGGGCCATGGCGATGCCCAGGTTGCTCACCAGCGTGGTCTTGCCGTCACCGGCCTGGGCCGAGGTGACCAGCAGCGTCTTGACCTGCCCCTCGCGGACGCCGAAGCAGACGGCCGTGCGGATGTCGCGATACGCCTCGGCGGCGGGCGAGGCCGGGTCCATGAGCACCGTTTGGGCGCCGGACTGGAGCGATCGTCTTCGCCGGATGGTCGGCACGGCCCCCAGCAGCGGCAGCCCCAGCACCGCGGGCACGTCTGCGGCGGAATGGATGCGATGGTCCAGCCGCGCGGCCAGCAGCGCCAGCATCACCCCGAGGATCAGCCCCAGGCCCAGGGCCATGGCGGCGGCATGCGGCCTGTTGGGGCGGGTGGGTTCGTCCCCGCTGCTGGCTTCCTCCAGCACCCGAATGAACATGGGGCCGACGTCGCTGGCCAGAGCCACCTCGCTGATTCGGCTGTCGAGCAGCTCGTTCATCCGCAGGCTGCGTTTGAAGGCGGCCTCCAGCAGGGCACAGCGGGCCAGGCGGGCGTCCATCTGCTCGGCCTGCTTCTGCTGATCGACCAAGGCGGCGCGGATCTCGCCCTGCTTCTGCTGGGCGGCGGACAGCCTCTGGGCGCACAGGGCCAGGTGGTTCTCGGCGAACTTCTTGTCGGCCTTCGCCTGGCGCTGCCGGGCCCGCGCCAACTGGGCCTGCAAGGCCTGCACCGCGGGATGGCCCTCGGTGCGCTGCCGCTTCAGCGCCACCAGCTGAAGCTGCATCTGGTTGATGGCGGCGGCCAGCTCGGCGTCATCCGGACCGGCCTGTGCCAGGTGCGAGCGGGAGCCCTGTTCGGCGAAGTAGCGCATCCTGCCCGGGTCGTTCATCATGGCCCGGGCGGCGTCGTACTCGGCTTTGGCCAGAATCGCTTCCACCTCCGCGACCGTCAGGGCGGCCGATAGCTCCCCCAGCCTCTGGGCCATGATGCTGCCTTTGCCGTCGGCCAGCGAGATGATGCCGTTGGCCCGCTTGAACTCCTCCATGGCCTGGAAATTGGCGGTGAGCTCCTCCGCCTGCCTGGCCTTTTCGCTGCGCAGGGTCTTGAGGATCTCGCGGGCCGTGGACCGGTTGCCGCCGGGAGAGCTGCTCACGAACGCCTCCACGATGTTGTTCACCAGCAGGTCCGCCTCCGAGGGGTAGGGCGAGTCCAGCGACACGCAGATGATGTCATCCTTCTTGCCGGCCTCGATCTTCAGCGCTTCCTTCAGGTACGCCACGGGGTTGGGCCGACCCTGGAGTATCTTCAGGCCGGCTCCGCCGCAGCGCTCCAGGGCCGCCTGGAGGAC
>LJUF01000126.1 GCA_001303665.1 Phycisphaerae bacterium SM23_33
CCCGATACGGCGGCACCCGTCACTGGGGCGCTGCCGGCCGAGCCCGCTCGTAATCAATGACCTCACCCAGGGTGTCGGTGAGCGAACGGCGAGGCTGATAGCCGATGAGCTGCTTGATCTTGGTCAGGTCCGGCACGCGGACGAGCATGTCGTCAAACGGCCGGCCGTAGGCCTGCTCGTAGCTCACGTACCGCTTAGTGCTGGTCGAGCCGGTCAGCTCGATGACCTTGTCGGCCAGGGCGTCGATGGTGATGCCCTGGTCATTGCCCAGGTTGATCACCTCGCCCACGGCGGCGGGGCATTCAACCAGCCCCATCAGCGCCCCGATCACATCGGCCACGTTGCAGAAGCACCGGAACTGCTTGCCGGTGCCGTAGATTTCGATCGGCTGGCCGGCCAGCGCCCAGCGTACGAAGCGCGGCACGACCATGCCATACCGGCCCACCTGCCGCGGGCCGACGGTGTTGAAAAGCCGGCAGACGATCGTCTCAAGCCCGAACTGGTCGCGATAGGCCAGGGCCAGAAACTCGTCCACCATCTTGCTGCAGGCGTAACTCCACCGCGAAAACCGCGTCGAGCCCAGCGTCGTGTCGTCATCCTCGCTGAAAGGCACCTTGGTGTTCTTGCCATACACTTCGGAGCTGGAGGCGATGAGTATCTTCCGGCCGAACTTGTTGGCCAGGTCCAGCATCACCTCCGAGCCGTGGATATTCGTCTCCAGCGTACGCACCGGGTCCTGGGCTATGAGCATCACCCCAACCGCCGCGGCCAGGTGGAAAATCACCTCGCAGCGCTCGACCAGCGGCGTCATGGTCACCGCGTTGTCGACCGATTCGCGGACGAACCGGAAGCCTTCGCGCCCGGTCAGGTGGGCGATGTTCCGGAACGTCCCCGTGGACAAGTCGTCCACCACGGTCACCTCGTCGCCACGCTCCAGCAGCGCCTCGGACAGATGCGAGCCGATGAAGCCGGCCCCGCCGGTTACGAGAACTCTCATTGGCCTGATGTCCTTCGATGGAAAAGGTCTTGGCGTTTCCGCCTCATACGCCCGGGAAGGCATGGGCGGCACCTAAGCTACCTGCCGCCGCCAGGCCCGGCAAGCGCTTTCGGCCAGGAGGGGCCGGCACGGCCGGCGCGGCGCGACTCGGCAAATCACTGAAAAGTCTCTCCGCTGATATGGCCGGGATGACGTATAATGGAGGGCGCGAGGGATGGGCAAGCTCAGCCACCCAGCAGCACGCTCGCGCCCGCGGAGACTTGGAGGAAAGGCACGAATGCCGCAAGCGTCCATGAAAGCTAGCCTTAAGATATTCCGGACGCCCGGGTTGTGCTGGCTGGGCTTGCTCCTGGCGGCGGCCGGACCGGCAGCGGCCATCGTGGTCAGTGACGACCCCGACCTGCACGTCGTGACCGCCCCTTCCAGCTACGACATGGTGGGGTACCTGAACACCGCCGGCGGCACAACCGCAAGCGTGGTGGACCCGTGGTTCGTCCTCACGGCCGCCCACGCCGTCAACAACATCAGCGGGAAGACCTTCACGCTGTACCTGGCCGACGGCACGCACGTGTTCAGCCTGGCCGAGAAGTTCCTCCACCCCAGCGCGGATCTTGCCGTGGTGCGGCTGGCCGCCAGCACCGGGCTGCCCGGCTACGAACTGTACGACCAGACCGATGAGGTCGGGCGGACAGGCGTCTTGGTGGGCTACGGCATGAGCGGCACCGGCGACACCGTGCTGGACGGCGGGGACCCCAATTACCCGCGCGGCACCAATCGCCTCGGCTACAACAAGATTGACTCGATCTACACCGACCTGGACGGCGTCAAGCACCTCCGGTTCGACTTCGACGCCCCCGACTCGCATGGCCCCTCGGGCACCCTGGGCGCGGACAGGGAGGTGATGATTGCCGCGGGGGATTCCGGCGGGCCGCTGTTCATCGAGGGCACGCTGCTGATCGCGGGCGTCCACGTGTCCGTCAACTACGACGACGAGAACCACTGGCCGACCTACGGCGACGTGGGCTTCGACGTCCGGGTGAGCACGTACGCCGCCTGGATCAGGAGCGTCATTCCCGACCAGCCCGCCACCCAGACCGCCGATTTCAACATGGACGGCGGCGTGGACGTGCTGGACATCAACGCCCTGTTTGGGGTGATTCGCGGAGGCGGCACCGACCTGTGGTACGACCTGACCGCCGACGGCCTGGTCAACAGCGGCGACACCGACAAGCTCATCCGCCAGATCCTGGGCAGGGAGTACGGCGATGCCAACCTGGACGGGAGGGTGGACGGCCTGGATTACGTGGAGTGGTCGCTGCATTACCAAATGACCGGCCTGGGCTGGGAGGAGGGCGACTTCAACGGCGACACGATCGCGGACGGACTGGACTACAACGTCTGGTCCATGTACTACCAGGGGGCCGAGGCCGCCGGCGTGCCAGTTCCCGAACCAGCGGCCCTTGTGCTGTTGCCGGCCGGGGCCCTGGCGCTGCTCGTCCGCCGCCGGCAGTAGCGCCGCGGCGGGAACCATCCTTTCTGAGCTGCACAGTCGCTCTTACTGCGCCTCGATGAGTCGCCTCGGCATCTTCCACCGCCGGCAGCCCACCGCGCGGAAACGTTGGACGCCACGCGGCCCACTCGGCCGGGATCCCGCCGAAATGCGCGATTCGTTCCGTGTCCGCATGGTTACAATGAGCGACCGCCAGTCGAGGATTCACCGAGGGTTCAGACACCGCTGTAGGAAGGCAGGCCATGGAAAGAAGCGAACCGGCAGAGGGTTCCTCTCAGGCAGCGGCTCGGCCGCGGGGTCGCCGGCTGCGGAAGGCGCTGCTGTGGGTCCAATGGTCCATCGACGCGGCTGTCCTGGTGGCGGCGGTGCTGGTCTGGACGCCCGCAGGGAACTGGGTCGAGCGGCGTCTGATCGCGGTCGATCCGCTCGCCAAGGCCGACTACATCGTCGTCCTGGGCGGGGGCTACTCCCGGGCGGTGGAGGCCGCCAACCTGTATCGCGACGGCTGGGCGAGCAAGGTCATCGTCAGCTCCCGCGGCCCGCAGGCCAACGTGCTCTCGCGCATAGCCCAGTCCTACGGCGTGCCGCAGGAAGCGATCCTCGTGGACCCGCTGGCCGGGCGAACCGCCGACCATCCTCACACCGTGCAGAAACTGCCCGGCCTTGACAGGCAGGCCGACCGATTCCTCATCGTCACCTCCCCCCTGCACACCTCCCGGGCACAGGCCTGCTTTCAGCATGCCGGCTTCCGAAACGTTCGCATGCGCGTGCCCAACTGGCAGGCGGGCGGGCGCTTCGACCCGCGCCGGCCGGGCCGGGGAACCCGCCTCGGCGATCTGCCGACGATGATGCGCGAACTGCTGGCCTGGGCCTACTACAAGCTGCGCGGGTGGCTATGAGGTCGCGCGGGCCGGCCGCCAGCGCCGTCAGGACATGAATTGCTTGATCTTGCCGGCGACGTAGACGATCTGCTCGTCGGTCAATTCCGGATATACAGGCAGGGCCAGCGTCTCGGCGGCGGCCCGTTCGCTGTGGGGGAAATCGCCCTTCTGGTAGCCCAGCGACTCGAAGCACGCCTGCTGATGCAGGCTCAGCGGGTAGTAGATGGCCGTGCCCACCCCCTGCCGGGCCAGGAACGCCTTCAGCTCATCCCGCCGCGGGGCGCGGATGACGTACTGGTAGAAGTTCGAGCCGTTGTGCTCGCGCGTGACGGGGGTCCTCACCGCCTCCAGGTCGGCCAGCAGCTCGTCATAGCGGGCGGCGTGGGCGCGGCGCTTCGCCGACCAGCCGTCCAGGTAGCGCAGCTTCACGATCAGGGCGGCGGCCTGGATGCTGTCCATGCGGAAGTTCCCGCCGACGTATTCGTGGAAATACCTCTGCGACTCACCGTGCACCCGCAGGACCGCGATCTTCTCGGCGAGTTTCGGATCCTGCGTGACGATCACCCCGGCGTCGCCCATCGCCCCCAGGTTCTTGCTGGGATAAAAGCTCAGGCAGCCCACCGTGCCGATGCAGCCGGCCTGGCGGCCCTTGTAGGTGGCCCCGATGGCCTGGGCGGCGTCCTCAATGACGGGCAGCCCGTGCCGGTTGGCCACGGCCATGATGGGGTCCATCTCCGCCATCTGCCCGAAAAGATGCACCGGGATGATGGCCTTGGTCTTGCCGGTCACGGCCGGCTCGATCTTCGACGGGTCGATGTTGAGCGTGTCCGGCTCGACGTCCACGAACACCGGCCTGGCCCCCACCCGCCAGACGGCCCCGGCCGTGGCAAAGAAGGTGTACGGCGTGGTGATCACCTCATCGCCCGCCCCGACGCCCAGCGCCATCAGGCTGCACAGCAGGGCGTCGGTGCCGCTGGACACGCCCACGGCCGCGGCGCAGCCGCAGTACTCGGCCAGGAGCCGTTCCAGCTCCCTCACCGGCGGGCCATTGCAGTACTGGTGGGTCTCGATCACCGCCTCGATCGCGGCCAGCACCTCCTGGCGAATCGTCTCGAACTGCGCCTTCAGATCCAGCAGCGGCACTTCCATCGTGTTCTCGCCTTTCCGCCGGCCGGCTCACCGGCACGCAAGCGAATACCGTCGCGGCCGCCGAAAAGGCTGTCAACGAATTTTCTCCCCGGCCGCGCGCATGTCGAATGCCCCGGCGGCCAATCTGCCGATAACCTAGAAGGAGAAATTCCGTCGCGCCGTCCGTGACGCACTCGGCGAGATTGCCAAAGGCCGCAAATGATCCAGAAACTCCTGAAGAAGATCGAATCCGGCAAGGCGGTGGTGGGCGTAATCGGCCTGGGCTACGTGGGCCTGCCGCTGGTGCGGGAGTTCACCCGGGCGGGGATGAAGGTAATGGGCTTCGACATTGACCCGGTGAAGGTCAAGGCCCTCATGGCCGGGCGGAGCTACATCGAGCACATTCCCTCCCGGCTGATCAAGGAAATGGTCCGCTCGGGGCGCTTCCAGGCCACCAGCGACTTTACCAGGCTCTCCCGCCCCGACTGCATCCTCATCTGCGTGCCCACGCCGCTGACCCGGCAGCGCGAGCCCGACATGACCTACGTGGAGGCCACCGCCCGCGCCGTCGCCAAGACCCTGCGCAGAGGGCAGCTTGTGGTGCTGGAGTCCACCACCTATCCCGGCACCACCGAAGAGGTGATGCTGCCGATCCTGGCCGCGGGCGGCCTGAAGGCGGGCAAGGACTTCTTCCTGGCGTATTCACCGGAGCGCGAAGACCCCGGCCGGAAGGACTACACCACCCGCACCATCCCCAAGGTGGTGGGCGGGCACGACAAGGACTGCCTGGCCGCCGCCGTCGCCTGCTACCGGCGCGTCATCGACACGGTGGTGCCCGTTTCCAGCACGGCCGCGGCCGAGGCCTCGAAGATCCTCGAGAACACCTACCGCTGCGTCAACATCGCCCTGGTCAACGAGCTGAAGATGCTGTTCGACCGGATGGGCATCGACGTGTGGGAGGTCATCGCCGCCGCCTCCACCAAGCCCTTCGGCTTCCAGCCCTTCTACCCCGGGCCGGGGCTGGGCGGGCACTGCATCCCCATCGATCCGTTCTACCTGTCCTGGAAGGCGCGGCAGTACGACATGTCCACCAAGTTCATCGAGCTGGCCGGCGAGGTCAACGTCTCCATGCCCCGCTTCGTCGTGGCCAAGCTCATCGAGGCACTCAACGACCGCGGCCAGGCCCTGAAGGGCTCGAAGATCCTCCTGCTGGGCCTGGCCTACAAGAAGGACGTCGACGACGTCCGCGAGAGCCCCTCGCTGGAGTTGATCGACCTGCTCCGGCAGCGCGGGGCCAAGGTGGACTACAACGACCCCCACGTGCCGCGCACCCACAAGATGCGCCAGCACGACTTGCGGATGGCCAGCGTGCCGCTGACCGCCGCCGGCCTGAGGAAATACGACGCCGTCCTCATCAGCACCGACCACTCCGCCTACGACTACCAGCTCGTGGTGGACAACGCTGCCCTGGTGGTGGACACGCGCAACGCCACCGCCGGCGTCAGGCGCGGCCGGGGCAAGATCGTCAAGGCGTGACAGGACAGCCGCCGGGGAATCCATTCACCGCGGAGACCGCGGAGAACAGAACAAGCTGTGCGCTTGATGCGCCATCGGCGATCCCCAACGGGGCGCACTCCAGTCGGGGGGAACAGACGGTCGCTTTGCACAGCACCGGCCCGCGCGGACAGGACGAATTGCCGATGCCTATCTCTGCGCTCTCTGCGTGCTCTGCGGCGAGTCAGTCACCCCGGATGGCCGGACGCCTCTTGCGGCGGACGCGCGACGCCGAGGGAGCCTTGGCCGGCTTGTTCAAGGCCCGGCCGATCTGGCGGATGGCCTGCTTCAGGCGGAGCTCGTTCTCCACCAGGGCGATGCGGACGCAGCCCTCGCCGTTCTCGCCGAAGGCCCGCCCGGGGGCGACCGCCACCTCCGCCTGCTCCAGCAGGCGAAGCGAAAAGTCGATGGTCCCCTGTCCGGCGAGGTGCTTTTCCGGCACGCGGGCCCAGACGAACATGCCGGCCCGCGGGGGCTCGACCTCCCAGCCGACTCGGCGCAGCCCGTCCACCACCACGTCGCGGCGTCTGCGATAGGTCTCGGCCTGGGCGGCGACGGCGCCGTCACAGTGCCGCAGGGCGATAATGCCGGCGATCTGGATCGGCTGGAAGATGCCGTAATCGTAGTATCCCTTGATGGTGACCAGGGCCCGGATCATCTCGGCGTTGCCCACGCAGAACCCGATCCGCCAGCCGGCCATGTTGTACGGCTTGGACATGGTGATGAACTCCACGCCCACGTCCTTGGCCCCGTCAGCCTGCATCAGAGACGGCGCCGTGTACCCGTCAAAGCAGGTCCGCCCGTAGACGAAGTCGTGGATGACGTAGATGCCGGTCCGCCGGGCCAGCCTCACCACGGCCTCGAAGAACGCCACGCTATCGACGGTCATGGCCGTGGGGTTGTGGGGGTAGTTCAGGATCAGGCACTTGGGCCTGGGGTAAAGGTGCTCCACGACGTGCCTGACCCGCTCCAGGAAGGCCTGGTCGGCCCCCAAAGGCACGTTGATGACGTTGGCCCCGGCCAGGGCCACGGCGTAGACGTGGACGGGAAAATACGGGTCGCCCACCACCGCCGTGTCGCCCGGGCCCATCAGCGCCAGGCACAGGTGCGAAAAGCCCTCCTTGGAGCCAATCACGGCGACGACCTCCTCGGCCGGGTCCAAGGCGACGCCGTACCGCTTGCTGTACAGCTTGGCCACCTCCCGGCGCAGGTTCAGCACGCCGGCTGAGTCGCTGTACCGGTGGTTTCGCGGATTGCGGGCCGCCTGGCAGAGCTTCTCCACCACCTCCGCCGGCGGGGCGTCCAGGGGGTTGCCCATCCCCAGGTCGATGACGTCCACCCCCGCCACACGCATCTGGTGCTTGGAGGCGTTCAGCCGGCCGAACAGGTATTCGGGCAGCCGGCGAATCCGCTCCGCCACGTTCATTTTCCATTCTTCCGTCACGGCCTGTGCCTCAAGCCCCGTGGTTTCGACCTGCCAGATTGCCTCTGCCGCGGCCGCTACAACGGCGGCCCGGCGAAGCGGCGCCAAAGCTCGTATTTCTCCGTGGAAATCCGCGCCCGGGCGGGAAACGCCCGCTCCAGCCGCATCAGACCCCGGATCAGCAGAAACACCCCCAGGGCCGCGCCCGCGCCGAGGAAGTCCCACCCCACGTCACGCCAGTCGGCCGATCGCGCCGACAGGTATCTCTGCCCCAGCTCGCCCAGGGCGGCGAGCACCCCGGCCGCGGCCGCGCAGCACAAGGCCTGCCACCAGCGCCGTGCCCGAACCTGCCAGCACAACACCGCGGTCAGGATGAGCGTGCCGGAAAGGTGCATCAGGCCGTCGCCGTAGCGCCGGGCCAGAAGCAGCCACACCGAGCCGCTGACGAACTGCTCCAGTCCCAGGACGGCCAAGGCCGCGGCGAAGGCCGCCACCACCGCCAGACCGCGAAACTGGCGGACCCGGTACACCATCAGGTGCGGCATCAGCCCCCAGGCGATGGCGGCGGTCACGACGGCGGCCGGCACCGTCAGCCCGCCCTCGGCGAACAGCCCGCAGCCGGCCACCGCCGCCACGGCCGCCCACAGCGCCGAGCGGGCCTGGTCGCCCACGTCCGCCTCGCGGGCGGCGTACAGGCTCCGCCCCAGCGTCAGCAACAGCCCTATGGCGAGAACGGCCGCCCCGGCCCAGCCGGCCGAAGCGCCCAGCACCCAAAGACCGCTGGCGGCAGGGTCCCAGGGAACGCTGCCCGTCCCCAGCAGCGTGAGCCTGCCCAGCCATCCCGGCCAGGGCGGAGCTGTCCGGTAGACGGCCACGGCGCTGCCGACGGCCAGGGCCGCGCCGATCGCCAGCAGGCGCAGACGGTGATGCTTCAGGATGATGCCCGCCAGCAGCAAGGCGGCGGCGACGGCGGCGGCGGCCAACGCGGTGGCCTGGGGGCATTGAGGTTGCGCCACGACCAGCAAGGCCGCAAGCAGGCCGCGGCGACAGGAAACGGAAAAGCTGCTCGTCCGGCCAGTCCGGCAGCAGAGAGGGCGCCAGGAGGATGCCGACGCCGACGAAGCCGGCCATGGCCACGGCCGGGGCGCCGGGGACCGCCTGGGCCGAATACAGCCCGCCCAGGGCCCCGGCGGCCAGAACCCCGCCCAGCGCGGTCAGCAGCCAGCGCAGCCGGCGGACCCTGGACAAGACGTCCTGCACCAGCAGCACCAGCAGCGCCAGCGTCGTCAGCCGCGTCAGCAGGCTGAGGTCGTGCGGGGCAAGCACCCGGATGCGTCCGCTGCCCGGATCCACGCGGCCGCCGGTCAGCAGATGGCCGGCGAGAATGAGAATGGCCGCGGCCAGGAAAGGATACAGCCAGTGGGCCGGCACGTTCCGGTTGCCCGCGGCGGTCCGCCAGTACAGCCAGCCCGCCCACAGGCTCAGGGCCCCCACCAGCAGGGCCGCCCAGCCGATCTCCGAGGTGCCGGTCAGCCCCGCCCCGCCGAGCATGCCCAGGACGATCACGCCGGCCAGGATGACGTACCCCAGCCAGCGAGCCGTCAGGTTCCGCCCGCCGTCTGCCCGGCCGGGACGCTTCCGCCGGCCGCCGGAGGAGTTGGCCGAACCGCCCGAACTTGCCCTTGCCCTGGAAACCATGGATCCGCCCGGCAAATCTCCGTGTGCGACTCAGCGCCGACCAAGGGCGCGGGATTCATATCGGCCGTTCTTCCCGCTCACAACAGCACCGTCGCTGGCCGGGCCCGCCGCTGACTGCCCTTCACGGGCCCGGCCCGTTCGTGGGCTTCAGCAAATTCTAGGTCGCAAGCCGAAGATGAAGGCAAAGCCGAACGTGGGAATAGAACTCGCCCGGCGGGCCGCCTTACGGAACCAGGAAGGAGTCGTCAGGCCCGCGCGGCATGCTGTCCAGGGCGATGACGCCGCCTCTGCGATCGGACCCGCTCCAGACGGTGTAGATGTTGTCGCCGTCGACACCGGCGGTCGGGGCGGTCACCCACTCCACCCGGCCGGAAACGCTGGCGACGTTCTGGCCCCTCTGCTCGTGATTCAGGCTGTTGGCCTGGTCGGCGGAGAGACCGGCGGGGATGCCGCAGGCGTCGGCCTGCGTGCCGGCGCCGTAGGGGCTGCCAGAGTAGGTCACGCAGGGCGTGCGGTCGGCCAGCACCGCCATGGCGGGGTGGGAATCCTTCGTCAGCGGATATCCTCGCGTGCCGGGGCCGCGGTCGCCGAACTGAAGGTGGTAGCCGTAGCTGAGGCGGCACCTGTACTGGTCGCCGCTGCCCACGTTGAAGTCGTAATATTCCGTCCCGGCCGCCCCCCGCGCGGCCGGCTCGTCGGCCGTGTTCGGGCATACCAGCGCCGCAGGGGCCACGAACCGCAGCCGCACCGCAAGGAAGAGATTCCGGCTGTTGCTTCCGGCGCTGGCGACCTCCCGGTTGAGCCTCCAGCCGATGAGGTCGAAGCGTTCGGAGTTGGCCCCGAATCCGCGCGTCGGGAACGCCCCGCCATACGCGTCGGCATACTGGCGCAGGCCCCTGTAAGCGAGATTGAGGTTATCCGCGCAGGCCGTCTTGCGGCCCTCCCGGCCGGCGCCGGCGAGGACGGGAAGTACGATGGCCACCATCAGGGCGGCCATCAGCACAACGATGAGCAGTTCCACCAAGGCGAAGCCGCGCCGTCGGCAGTCGGCCTCTATGCCGCCGGCGACGCCTCGGCGGGCGCCTGCCGCCCGGCCGGCCGAGCCGCGTGGGCCGTCCGCCTGCGGGGACTGCCTGTGAGCCCTCATCACCAGTTTGAATCGGCCTGCGCGAGGGATTCCTTGAGCCGGCATGCCCGTCGGCAGGGCGTGAGCGGATGGTTTTCCCGACTGCCTGCCTAAGGTAATATCGCCCTGTCACGGCCACGGTGGGCCTGGGCGGCGCGGCGGCCGGAAAGCCGCACCCGATTCGGCCACGCAACCGAATGAACGTCCCCGGCACAAGTTGCGAGGAACCCGTCGCGGTCGTCAGCGACCTGCACCTGTCATGGTTCGGCCGCTGGGCGGCCCGCCTGGAACGTCTGCGCCCGCTGTGGAGCGGGGTCAGGACGATTGTGTTCAACGGGGACACCGTCAACTGGCCCTCCTCGGCCGATGAGCCCAGGAGCAGGCAGATGCTGGCTCACCTTCGCCGGCTGTGTGAGGAGGATGAGGTCAGGACGATATTCCTGGCCGGCAACTGCGACTATGACATCGTGGACCGTGGGCACCTCACCCTGGCCGGCGGACGCATCCTGGTGACCCACGGGGAGGTGATCTTTCCCAGCATATGCCCCTGGCGGCGGCAGGCCGCCGGCATGCGCCGGGAGAGGGATCTGGCCTTGCAGAAGATGCCGCCGCAGCGCCGCGCCAGCCTGGAGGGGCAGCTCGCTTCGGTCCGGCAGGCGCTGACGGTGCTTCAGGGCGGCATCCAGGGGCCGGTCTCGCCCGTTCGCGGCCTTCTTCAGGTGCTGGCCGTGACAAGCCAGCCAGGCCGGCTGTGGCGGATGCTGCGGGCGTGGCGGCAGACGCCCGTGCTGGCCGCCCGCTTCCTCAAACTGTATTGGCCCCAGGCCGGGGTAATCATCATCGGCCACACGCACCGGCCGGGGCTGTGGCAACTGAACGACCGGATCATCGTCAACACGGGCAGCCTCGAATGGCCGGGCCGGGCCCTGGTGGCACGCGTCGAGGCGGAAAGGGTCCGGGTGCAGAAGATTGCCCGCCGCGGAGGGGAGTATCGCCCCGGCCGGACCGTGGCGGATTTCTCCGTGGGGTAAACGCGCCCCGCAGCGGTGGCGGCCGCCCTCACCTGCCGCCCCTTCAAGCCCCCGAGCGCACCGAAGGCCTCTCCGGGCCGCTGAGCAAGCTACGGCACCAGGATGCCGTCGGTCTTGTCCTTCGGCATGGAGTCCTCGGCGAGGGTGCCGCCGGACTTGTCATCGTCGCTCCAGACGGTGTAGATGTTATCGCCACCCGGCCCCACCGTAGGCGAGGTCACCCACCGAACGCTGCCGTTCAGAAAGGCCACGTTCTGTCCGCCGATGTTGTCGCCGCTGAGCCTGGGATGGTTCCTGCTATTGGTGGTTTTGGGGTCGTCGCTGCCGAAGCCCACACTGTTGGCGTAGTAGTCCGTGCCGGGATACTTGACGAAGGGATTCTTGTCCGCCAGCACGGGCAGCGACTGGTCGGAGGTCAGAGTCAGCGGGTAGCCCCTTGACCCATCGGCGCTGCTTCTAAACTGCAAGTGGTAGCTGTAGCTGCACTTGCTCTTGAAGGCGCTGCCCGTGCCCGTGTCGAAGTCGTAGTGCCTGTGTCCGCCGCTCTCCTGGAGGGCGGACTTGTCGCTGGTGGCTGGGCAAATCAGCGCCGCGGGCGGGACAAAATCCAGGCCGGTGCGGACGGCCAGGAACAGGTTTCGGCTGTTGCTCTCAACGGATGGCGGGTTAGAGGTCACGTCCCAGCCCATCCTGTCGAACCTGGACGCGGAGGGGCCGTAACCACAGGTGGGGAGCCTGCCGCCGTATTCCACGGCGTACGTGCTCAGCCCCTTGCTTGCCGCGCTGAGGCTTGTCCCGCACACCGTCCGTTTCGCCAGGGCCCGGACACGTCCCAGGCTGGGCATGACCATCGTCACCAGCAGCCCCAGGATGGACACCACGATCAGCAGCTCGACAAGGCTGAAACCGCTCTTGCGTCTCATGATCCGCTTCCTCCGCGCCAGCAAGGCGCACAAAGGGCCCGGCACGCCAATTCCTTAGCCCCACCTTCCACCCCTATTTTAGAGCCAGCCCCGCGCCACGGCAAGCTTTCCCTCGCTCTAGGGAGACGCCCCTACCCTTCCACCCGGAGCGCGAGATCGCCCTCCGGCCCGGCAGTCTTGCCGCCGTCGTCCTTCATATTCTCCCCGACGCTGTAAAGCAGGTACCCGTTGCCCTGAGGACGGTAGATCAATGGCTTGTCCACGAAAATATCCCGCGGGACGTCCTTCAGGCACGAAGGCTTGAGCTGGTCCAGGGCTGCCGGGAACCGCGCGTTTTCCGCCTGGTATACCCGCAGGGCCAGCGCCACTTCAGCCAGGCTCTTGCGCATCACCACTTCGTCACGCAACTCCTCGGCGCGACCGGAGATAGCGCCGAGGCTCACCGTAAGGTAGAACAGCGCCCGCGTGATCTGCCGCCGCGCGGGTGCTCCCTGCTTGGCCACCTCGGCCAGCTTGCGAGCATAGGCAACCCGGTGTTCCTCGGTCTTGCCTACCACGGCCTCGACATCAGCCCTCAGGCGTTCGGCCGCCTCACGCCGCTCACGGAACGTCGGCCTTCGACACGCGGCAACGAGCAGGTCCGTGCGCGAGTTAGACATTCGCAACAACTCATCCCAATCCACGGGCATGTCGGGAGGCAACTCGACGGGGATCCCAAGCAGCGCAAAGGTTTGGCCCAAATCCTTGCCGGCACCTTCCCGGACAGATCGAGCCCACGAGTCCAGGCCGAACAGTCGTTCGCCAGTCT
>LJUF01000127.1 GCA_001303665.1 Phycisphaerae bacterium SM23_33
GGAACGAGGCCCAGGCGTCGGCCAGCCTGATGCAGAAGGCGCGGAGGGCGTCGTGGCGCTGGTTGTAGCTGAGGCGGCTGGGCCAGGCCCACGGCACGCTGAGCGGCGTTTCGCCCCAGCCGTGGGCGGCGCTGCCGGCGGCGTCCCGGACCGTCATCCGGACGCGGGCGCAGGTGGCGCTGGTGAGGGTCTCGCGGCCGAACTTCAGCGGGACGCGGGTCTGCACCGGGATGAAGTACAGCGTCGCGCTATCGGCTCGAATGTCGGTTTTCTTCGCCGTCATGTCCGGTTTTGCCGCCGGCCTGTATAACCTGCGGCCGGCCGCGTTTCACCTGTTTTCGCACGCCGCGGGGACGTGGCATGACGGGAAGGTTGAGGGGCCTTTCAGGGAAGGCTTTACGGCAGGCTGGGCGCGCTTCGGCCGGGCTCACCAGGGCATGACGATCAGCTTGCTGGCGGAAACCCTTTTCTTGTCTTTGGAGGGCTTATCGGCCCGGCCGGAGTCAATGAGGCTCTTGAGCCGGCCGGCTACCCAGTCGTTGCGCTGGATCTGGTGCTGCCGGTCGTCCGGCTCCATGAGCCTGACCTTGAACTTGCTGCACAGGGGGACCTCGCCTCTCCTTCGCAGGATGCGTTCGCCCTGGGTGCGGATGAGGTCGCCCACCAGCTCGCGGAGGTCCATTCCTTGTCGATGTTCGCGCAGACGTACATGATGCCCTCGCGCTCGGCGTCCTTCTCCGGCACCGTCGGCGGGAAATGGACGCTGGGCCACTTCTCCGGCTGCGAGAGGAACTCCGCCAGCAGCACCGCTCCGATCACCAGGGCCGCCCGGGTGTGGCAGTCACTCTCGCGGTTCAGCTCGATGGCCGACAGCCGGAACATCATCGCCAGCCGCCGGGCCTTCGGGCTGCAGTGATACAGCGCCGTCATGTCGGCGTAGAACTCCTGGAGGTGGTGGAAGAGCATGTTGTGGTCCATGTACAGCTCGATGACGTGCTTCAGCGGCAGGAAGTTGGTGACGTAGTTGTGGCCCAGCTCGTGCCACACGATCACCTCGCCCAGGTCGCCCTTGGTGAAGCCGTGCTTCTGGGCCAGCGGGCCTTCCAGCGGGCGGGGGCTGTCCACCAGGTTCGGCCGCCAGGAGACGACGATGATGATCCTGCCGCGGCGGATATCCACCGGGGCCTGCATGCCGAGCGTTTCCGAGGGGATGTAGTTGGCGGTGAAGGAGCGGTTCCAGATGGTCGCCCGGAAGCTCCTGTTGGAGGTGCTGCGGCACGACTTCCACCAATTCGGCCGGCACCTCTCGGCCTCCCTGGCGATGTACGACAGCTCCTGTCTTTGCTCGGGGGTCATGCCGCCGGCGTGCCGGCCTCTGTCCCGCAGCAGCTCGGCCAGCTCCTGCCACTTACCGTCCAGGAACGCCCGGGCGCACTTGCCGTGGTACTGCTGGGCCTCTGTCAGGGCCGGTGCGCTGGCCGGCTGAGTGGCGGCGCCGACGGGCTGGCCGGTCCCAGCGGACGCAGGCGTCTGACCCCAAATCGGCAGCGCCGCGATGCACAATGACACCAGCATCAAGGCGGTCCCTTTCATGGCGTCTCCCTTGCTTAAAACCGGGGGCAGAGAAATCCCGTTTCGGATGCGTCTTGTAGCACACCGGCCGCAGGTGGTTCAAGCGGTTCCCGCCCGGCGTGCGGCCTTCAGTCACCGCCGCGGAAGGGAAAGTGCTCGTCGATGGGGGCCGCGGCCAGCTCGGCCAGGAAGTCGGCGATGCGGCTGATGACCAGCTCGAGATACTCCGCTCCCTTCTCGGCCGAGGCGCCCGCGGGGTTTCCCGCAGCGCACTGATCGGACAGCCTGGAAAAGTCCCTGCTGGTGTAGGCCCAGCCTTCGCGGAGGGCCTGGAAGCGAAACTCCCGGGTGGCGCCGTCGCCGGCCCGGTCCAGCTCGACCAGCTCCGGCCACAGGGCCAAAGCCACCGAGGTCTCGAACACCCCGGCGTGGTCGTCGGGGGCGGGAAAGATCTGGTCGTACCGGTCGCGGCCGACCTTCCACCAGTCCACCACGAACACGTGCACGTCCATGTCGGCCTGGAGCTGCCGCGCCAGCGGGGCGAAGTCGTTGCCCCCGTGCCCGTTGATGAGCACGAACTTGCGGATGCCGTAGTGGCGGCAGGAGGCGGCCACCTCGCGGACCATGGCGTCCAGCGTCGCCTGGCGGACGTGGATGGCCAGGGGGAAGCCCATCAGGTTGCAGTCCACGCCGAAGGGCAGGGCGGGCAGGCACAACACCGACCGGCACCGCGGCCAGGCGAGGGCGCAGCTTTCCCGGGCGACGTGGTTCGTATGGCGGAGATCCTGCCCCAGGGGCAGGTGGAAGTTGTGCGGCTCGACGGCCCCGACCGGCAGCACGGCCACCTGGTACCGCCGCCGGCCGGCCCGGTGCTGGTTGGTCGCGGTGATGTCCCATTCCTGGATCATGGCGGGCTCCTGGGTGAATCTGCCGGGATCGAAACTTGCCAAGCCCATTGTGTGCTGGTTCAATCTCGTGTCAACGGTCGTCGCGAACCTGGAGACGCGCCCATGGCTTACTACCTCGGCATCGACGTGGGGACCTCCGGCACCAAGACGCTGGTGATGGACGTCCGCGGGCGGGTGCTGGCCACCGCCCTGGGCGAGCACGGCATCAGCGCCCCGCGGCCTTCCTGGAGCGAGCAGGACCCCCGGCAGTGGTGGTCGGCCACCGTCAAGGCCACCAAGGCCGCGCTCGCCAAGGCCGGCATCGGCGGCCGGGCCATCGCCGGCATCGGCCTCAGCGGGCAGATGCACGGGCTGGTGTGCCTGGGCGAGGGCGTCGAGCCGCTGCGCCCCGCCATCATCTGGAACGACCAGCGGACCGCCCAACAGGCCGAGCAGATCGAGCGGAAGGCCGGCGGCAAACGCGGCCTCATCCGCCTGGTCGGCAACGTCGCCATGACCTCCTTCACGCTGACCAAGCTGCTGTGGGTCAAGCAGAACGAGCCGCGGGTGTACGGCCGGATCAAGCACATCCTGCTGCCGAAGGACTACGTCCGCTTCCGCCTGACGGGCGAGTACGCCGGCGACGTCTCGGACATGTCCGGCACGCTGTTGCTGGACCAGCGCCGGCGCGACTGGTCGGAGAAGGCCTTGAGGCTGTTCGGCATCGACCGGGACATGCTGCCGCCGGTGCACGAGTCGCACGAGATCACCGGCGGCGTCACGGCCAGGGCGGCCCGGCAACTGGGGCTTTCGCCCGGCACGCCGGTGGTGGCCGGTGCCGGCGACCAGCCCGCCGGGGCCGTCGGAAACGGCATCGTCCGGGCCGGGCGGGTCTCGGCCACCATGGGCACCTCGGGCGTGGTCTTCGTGCACTCGCCCCGGTACGTCACCGATCCGGACGGGCGGGTGCAGACCTTCTGCGCGGCCGTGGCGGGTGAGTACTGCATGTTCGGCTGCATCCTGGCCGCGGGGGGGTCGTTCCAGTGGTTCCGCAACACGCTGGGCCAGGCGGAGGTGGCGGAGGCGAAGAGGAAAGGCATCGACCCGTACGAGCTGCTGACCCGCCGGGCCGCCCGGGCGCCGCTCGGCTGCGAGGGGCTGTTCTGGCTGCCGTACCTGACCGGCGAGCGCACCCCCTACGCCGACCCCTTCGCCCGCGCCTGCTGGGTCGGCATCCACTCCCGCACCACCCGAAACGAGCTGGTGCGTTCGGTCATGGAGGGGGCGACCTTCGCCATGAACGACGCCCTGACCATCCTGCGCCAGCGAGGGCTGCGGCCGAGGCAGATTCGCCTGTCCGGCGGGGGCGCCCGCAGCCGCTTGTGGCGGCAGATGCAGGCGGACATCTACGGCTCGCCGTGCGCGACGGTGCGGACGGAGGAGGGCCCGGCCTACGGGGTGGCCATCCTGGCGGCGGTGGGGACGGGGGCGTACAAGTCGGTGCCGGAGGCCTGCGACGCCATCGTCAAGGTGACGCGGACGATCCAGCCCAACCCGGCGGCGAGGAAGGCCTACGCCAGGTACTACCGGCAGTACCGCCGGCTGTACCCGGCCCTGAGGGGTGAGTTCGCCGGCATCGCCGCGCTGTAGGCCAAGCGGCTATGACCCGGAGCGGCGCCGGGCAATGAACCAACACCCGAGAATCAGCAACGCCGCGGAGGCGGGCTCGGGGACGGGCTCGCCCGCGCGCGGGCATCCGTAGTTGAGCGACCAGAGGTTGTAGTCCAGCCCGTCCACGAATCCGCTGCCGTTGAAGTCGCCGCCGGTCCAGCCGCCCGGCTGGTTGTAGTGCAGCGACCAGGCGTTGTAGTCCAGCCCGTCCACGACCCCGTCCAGGTTGGCGTCGCCGTCGATGGCCATGGTCAGGGTGAAGCACAGGTCATAAGGCGGGCCCGCCTCGCAGGGATCGTCGCGGCACCACCAGTCAGCATACACGGCCGGGTCGGCGCCCTCGTTGCCCCAGAGGCCGTACTCGATCATTGGCTCATCCCACTTGCGGTTGTTCCAGGCCCAGGGGTGGCTCGGCTGGAGGTCGCCATAATCGGCGCTGACGCTGACCCAATAGATGTTGCCCGGCTGCTGGAAGAAGCACTCCGCCGGCTCGAAGACGACTTCATACTTGAAGAAGGCGTCGGTGATCGTGTTCGGTTCGCAGGGATCCACGCTCCAACCCAGGAACTGCACGTCGAACGTGTCGGTCCATACCTGGTGGATGAGCTGGTCGGGATGGCTGTACCAGACGTCGGGCCAATAGGGGTCCGCGCCGACGGGCATGTCGTCCCAGAAGGTGATGCGGAATCCGTGCGGCGCGGGCGGCGGCTGGGGCTCTGCCCAGCCGATGTACGATCCCCAGATGTGCAGGTCTCTGACGGGGTTGGGCTCGTTGCACTGCCAATCAGCGGCCGCGACGCGAGGCATCTGTGGATAGTAGACCGATTCCTCGTACCAGCCGATAAACAGGGGGAACCCCTCCCATTCCCCTATCTTCACGGGCTCCTGAGACCACTTGACGGGGTCGCACTGTCCCCAGGCCAACCCGGTCAGGACACCAATGACGGCGACGGCCGCTGCCGAACTCCATTTGAGATTCATGAGTTTTCTGTCTCCCTTACGGACCCTGGCCTGCTTCAGGCCGCCTCGGCGAAAGGGCACGTCCCCGGCTGAGAAATCCCACCGGGTCTGGCCGGCGGACACTCGCGCGGCGAGGTGTGGCGTTTGACTTGCTGAACCCCACCCCTGCCTGAGCCCGTATTATACCCGAAATGCGGCCTGCGCCAAGTCCATGCCGGGCGACGATATAAAATGGGGACAAGACCACGCGGCCCGGCCTTGGGGTGAGGTGTCCCGCCGCTGCCCGGGTGTCCGTTTCCTGCCCGGCTGCATCGGTACCGGCCGGAATGTACGCAATGGCGGGACTGGCTCGAGTGCCGGAGCGGCCTGCCGTCAGCCGCTCAGGGCGATGAGCGAACGCATCTCCCTCTGCATGTTCAGCAGCTTGGCGTACAGGCCGTCTTCCTTGGCCTCCAACTCCTCGTGCGTTCCCAACTCTACCATTTCGCCCTTGTCCAGGATGACCAGGCGGCTGGCCCGGCGGAGGGTGGACAGGCGGTGGGCGATGGCGATGGTGGTGCGGTCGGTCACCAGCCGGGCGATGGCGTCCTGGATGAGCTTCTCCGACTCGGTGTCCACGCTGGAGGTGGCCTCGTCCAGGATGAGGATCCGGGGGTTGTGCAGGATGGCGCGGGCGATGCTGATCCGCTGGCGTTCGCCGCCCGAGAGGGTCTGGCCGCGCTCGCCGACCATGGTGTCGTAGCCGTCGGGGAAGCCGACGATGAACTCGTGGGCGTTGGCGGCCCGGGCGGCGCGGATGATCTCCTGGCGGGTGGCGTGGGGCTGGCCGTAGGCGATGTTTTCGGCCACGGTGCCGTAGAAGAGGAAGGGCTCCTGGAGGACGACGCCGATGCGGCGGCGGAGGTCCTGGACGTCGTAGTCGCGGACGTCCACGCCGTCAATGAGGATGGCCCCTTCCAGCACGTCGTAGAAGCGGCAGATGAGGTTGACCAGGGTGGTCTTGCCGCCGCCGGAAGGCCCAGCCAGGCCGATCATCTCGCCGGCCTCGATCTCCAGGTTGATGTTCTTCAGCACCCGGCGGACGCCGTCGTAGCTGAAGGTGACGTTCCGCAGCTCGATGGCCCCGCGGAGGTGGGCGGCTGGGAGGGCGCCGCTCTTGCTGAACACGGCCGGGGGGGTGTCCAGCACCTCGAAGATCCGCTGCACGCTGGTGGCCGCCCGGTTGAACATCCGGTCCATGTGGGCAATGGTGTGGATAGGGCCGTAGAACATCCACATGTAGCCGGTGTAGGCGATCAGGGTGCCCACGTCCATGTGGTATCGCCCGGTGACCACCCAGTACCCGCCCAGGGCCCAGACGATGATCGCGCCGATCTGGCTGCACAGCTGCAGCACGGGGCCGAACAGGGTCCAGGTGCTGATCATGTCCATCTCGCCGTAGTAGACGTGGGCGTTCTTGTCGGCGAAGCGCGCCACCTCGCGCTGCTCCTGGCTGAAGGTCTTGATGACGCGGACGCCGGGCAGGGCGTCGGAGACGACCGCGGTCATGACGCTCCAGCGGTGGAAGATGCGATGGAAGAAGGTGTGCAGGCGCTTGTGGAAGACCAGCGTGAGGAACAGCATCAGCGGAATGGGCAGGATGACGAAGCAGGCCAGCCGCCAGTTCAACACGAACAGGGCCACCCCCACGCCGGTGACGGTGAGCAGCGAGATGACCGACTCGACGAGGGTCCAGGCCACGAAGTCCCAGATGCGATCGGAGTCGCTGGTGATGCGTGTGATCAGGGAGCCGGTGGGCTTGCGGCTGAAGAAGCTCAGGGACAGCTTGTGGAGGTGCTCGTAGGTGCGGTCACGGACGTCGCGCGCCATCCGCGACCCCAGTCGCCCCATGAGGCGGCCGCGCAGGCCGCCCGCCACCGCCATGAAGAGCGTCAGCCCGGCCATCACGCCCACGTACAGCAGCACCGTGCCGTAGTCGCCGGAAGCGCCCTTCGCGGCGCCCAGGCCGCGGTTGACCATCGGCTTGGTCAGCCCGGGGCGGACGAGCCCGGCCACCGTCATCAGCATCGCCAGGGCCATGCCGCCGGCGGCCTGCCACTTGTACGGCTTGACGAAGTCCAGCAGGCGGGCGAGGATCTTCCGCCGGCTCATGCAGGCGGGGCAGACCTCCGACCAGGACGGGATCACTCGGCCGCACTTGTCGCAGCGGATTTTCTTCTCGCCCTCTCCGAGGGGCTTGGCCGGCTCGGGCTCGGGCTCCTTTCCGGTGATCTGGCGCTCCAGTTGGCGATGCAGCTGGGCGATGTCCTTCTCGTGCCGGCGGGTGAAGCGCCACTCCCCCAGCACGTCCGAATCGCTGATCAGCCGCAGCACGCCCATCCCCAGGCCGTCCACCAGCACGGCGTTCCGGACCTTCTCGGTCTTCAGCCACTCCCCCTGCCACAGGCCGTCGCGCTTGTGGAAGTGCCCCAGCCGGCCCTGCGCCAGGGCCAGGTAACCATGAATGTACATCCCCTCGGGGCTGAGGTCGTACGGGGCCCAGGAGATGATCTTCTCCAGGGCAATGTCCTTCTGGACGTGTTCGCGCAGGCCCTTCGGCACGCGGGCCAGCCGGTCGTCTTGTCGGGCCTCTGGTTCGGACATAACTCACCTGCCAGCACCGATTACGTCATGATATCACGGAGGCCGGCGATTTCAAAGCATGGATTGCCAGCCGGATCGGCGGCCTGCGGAAAGCCTCCCCCTTCAGGGGGTCTTTCTGCCGCGGGGCGTCCGGCCCCGCGAGTCGGGACGGGCGGCCCGGGCCGGGCGCTCACGAGGAGCTCGTGGCGCTGTCCACGGCGGAGGGAACGTCGCGGCGCAGATCGAAGATCTTTTCCAGCCCGGTCACCTGGAGCACCCGCAGGGCGTGGCCGCCCAGGCCGGCCAGCACCAGCCGGCCCTCGTCCTGCTTGACCCGCCGCAGCAGCACCACCAGCGTGCCCAGGGCGATGCTGTCAATGAACTTGACGCTGGACAGGTCCACGACGAGCCTGGCCGGCTGACCGGCCTGGACCATCTGGGCGAACTGGGCCAACATGGCGTCGGCCAGTTGCGAGGTCAGCTCCGACAGATGCACCCGGGCGATGGTCACTTCGCCGGTGTTCTCGAACGTAATGGAAGCCTCACTGCTCATGCTGTCTTTCCCGACCGTCTAAGGTTCGCCTTGATACCAGTTTAGAGGTACGGCCGGCCGAAGCAACCGTTTTGGGAAAACATTTCGTCTCTGCCGGCCTGTGGAATGCCCTGCGCCGCACCCGCAGGCCGGGCCCGGCCGCCTGTCGAAGCGGGTCGGCCCTTGGGCCGGCCTTCGCGCCAATAAGCCGGCGGGCGAGCGGAATCAAGGCGGCGGCCCGGGGCGGCGTGTGCCTCGCCGTGCCCCGGGAGCGGCCGGCCTTTTCCGCGGAGGGCACATCCCCGCGTAGTCCGGGTCCGGCCGCCTTTGACCGCCGTTCACCTGTCCATGCCACCTTCCTGTCGTGCCCGCAGGACGCGCCGGAGCAGCTTTTCGATCCACTTTCGCGTGGGCGGGTCCGGCTCTTCCAGCAGCGCCCTGGCGACGGCGTCGATGGAAACGCCGCCCGGTGAGTTGCCCAGCCTGTAGGCCGCCCGGCGACGCACGAGCTGGCTCGGGTCGCGCAGCAGCGGCAGGACCAGCGGCACGAACTCCTCGCGCCGGCGCCGCGGTTCGACATCCAGGTCCATCAGCGAATCCACGGCGAACCGGCGGACCTTCCGGCTCGGGTCGCGGAGCGAGCGCTTCAGCAGCTCCACGACCGGCTCCCTGCCGTCCGGGATCTTTCCCAGCATGGCGGCCGCCGCCGCTCGTGTCGGCGAATGAGGGCTCCGCAGCGCCTCGACGAATCCGCCGATCCCGCGGGAGCCGAT
>LJUF01000128.1 GCA_001303665.1 Phycisphaerae bacterium SM23_33
GCTGTCGGGGATGACGGTGTGGTCAAGGTGGAGATCGACACGGCCGTGGCCAAGGCCATCTACGGCGACACCGACCACAGGTACGACATCACCGCCGAGGTGACCGACAAGAGCCGCCGGACGATCGTCGGCACCGGCAGCGTGCTGGTGGCCCGCAAGCCGTTCAAGGTGTATGCCTGGGTGGACCGCGGGCACTACCGCGTGGGCGACGTCATTCGCGCCAGCTTCCAGGCCAACACGCTCGACAGCAAACCCGTCCAGGGCCAGGGCGAGCTGCGGCTGCTGAAGATCACTTACAAGGACGCCAAGCCGGTCGAGACCGAGGTCCAGAAGTGGAAGCTGGGCACCGACGTCGAGGGCCGGGCCGTCCAGCAGATCAAGGCCTCCGAGGCCGGCCAGTACCGACTGAGCTATAAGGTCACTGACACGAAGAAGCACACCATCGAGGGCGGGTACGTCTTCGTTATCCGCGGCGAGGGCTTCGACGGCAACGAGTTCCGTTTCAGCGACATCGAGCTGGTCACCGACAAGGGCGAGTACGCCCCCGGCGACAAGGTCAACCTGATGGTCAATGCCGACCGCAGGGACTCCACCGTGCTGCTGTTCGTGCGCCCGGCCAACGGCATCTGCCTGCCCCCGAAGGTGCTGCGGTTGAAGGGCAAGAGCGCCACCCAGGCCATTCAAGTCGTCAAGAAGGACATGCCGAACTTCTTCATCGAGGCCGTCACCGTCGCCGGCGGCAAGGTCTACACGGAGATGCGAGAGGTGATCGTGCCGCCGGAAAGCCGCGTGCTGAAACTGGCGGTCACCCCCTCCGCTGAGAAGTACAAGCCCGGCGAGCAGGCCAAGGTGGCCGTCAGGCTCACCGACGCCACCGGCGAGCCCTTCGCCGGCTCGCTGGTGCTGAGCATCTACGACAAGGCCGTGGAGTACATCTCCGGCGGCTCCAACGTGCCGGAGATCAGGGAGTTCTTCTGGAAGTGGCGGCGGCATCATCAACCGCGGACCCAGACCAGCCTCAGCAAGGGCGGCCGGAACCTGGTGCGGCCCGAGGAGCTGGCGATGCAATTCCTGGGCGTGTTCGGCTACCTGGTGGTGGAGGAGGCCCCGGAAGAGCAAGCCGCGGCACGCCAGGCAGGCCTGGGCGGGGCGGATCGAGGCGTAGGCAGGCGGGCGGCGCTGAGGGAGGACGCCAATGCGCTTCAGGCCCCGGCGGCGGCCAAGGCGGCGGCCGAGCCGGAGTTGGCGTTTGCGGCGGAGAAAGACAAGGCCGGCGAGGGCGCCGCCGCCCCTGGGCTCGTGGAGCCCACCGTCCGCAAGGAGTTCGCCGACACCGCCCTGTGGGTCGGCAAGCTGGACACCAAGGACGGCACCGCCGAGGTCAAGCTGACCATGCCCGAGAACCTCACCACCTGGAAGACCCGGGTGTGGGCCCTGGGCTCGGGTGCCCGCGTGGGCGAGGCCGCCGTCGAGGTCATCACCACCAAGAACCTGATCCTTCGCCTCCAGGCCCCGCGATTCTTCGTCCAGAAGGACGAGGTGGTCCTCTCGGCCAACGTGCACAACTACCTCGAGACCAAGAAGAAGGTTCAGGTTGTCCTGGGGCCGCTTACGAAGTTCCTCAAGGCGACAGCGCAGACGGCTGGGAAGTGCAAGGTAGTGAAGGCAAGCGGCGTCCCGGGTGTAGCAGGATACTACTACTGGCAGACGGTGGAGATTCCCGCCGGCGGGGAGAAGCGCGTCGACTGGCGCGTCAGCGTCGTCGAGGAGGGGCAAGTCGATATCACCATGAAGGCCCTCACGGACGAAGAGTCCGACGCGATGCAGATGAGCTTCCCCGTGTACGTGCACGGGATGCTCAAGACCGAAAGCTTCTGCGGCGTCATCCGCCTGGACCAGAACGTTGCCAGCCTGACGGTCAACGTGCCCAAGGAGCGCCTGCCCGAACAGAGCCGGCTGGAGGTCCGCTACTCGCCCACGCTGGCCATGGCGATGGTGGATGCCCTGCCGTACATGGCGGACTACCCCTACGGCTGCACCGAGCAGACCCTCAACCGCTTCCTGCCCACCGTCATCACCCAGAAGGTCCTGCTGAAGATGGGCGTGGACCTGAAGGACATCAAGGACAAGCTGACCAACCTGAACGCCCAGGAGATCGGTGACGACCGCAAGCGGGCCGAGGACTGGCGCCGGATGGGCTTCCCGCGAAGCAAGGACGACCGCAACCCCGTCTGGGATGAGGCCAAGCTCCGCGACATGGTCAAGGCGGGGCTGGAGCGGCTGACCAGCATGCAGTGCGCCGACGGCGGCTGGGGGTGGTGGAGCGGCTGGGGCGAGCGCTCCTGGCCGCACACCACGGCCCTGGTGGTTCACGGCCTCCAGATTGCCCGGCAGAACGACGTGGCCCTGGTGCCGGGCGTGCTGGAAAGGGGCGTCGAGTGGCTCAAGCGCTACCAGGCCGCCGAGGTGCAGAAGCTCAAGAACGCCAAGACCCAGACCAGGCCCTGGAAAGAGATGGCCGACAACCTGGACGCCTTCGTGTACATGGTCCTGGCGGACGAGAAGTCCGACCATGAGGACATGCGCGGGTTCCTGTACCGCGACCGCAACGACCTGGCCGTCTACACCAAGGCCATGTTCGGCCTGGCCCTGCACAAGATGGGCCACCAGCAGCAGCGCGACATGCTCATCAACAACGTTGAGCAGTTCCTCGTCCAGGACGACGAGAACCAGACGGCGTACCTGCGGCTGCCGGGGAATAACTGGTGGTGGTGCTGGTACGGCAGCGAGTACGAGGCGCACGCCTACTACCTGAAGCTGCTGGCGGCGGTGCAGCCGAAGAGCGAGAAGGCCTCCCGGCTGGTGAAGTACCTGCTGAACAACCGCAAGCACGCCACGTACTGGAACAGCACCCGCGACACCGCCCTGGTGGTGGAGGCCTTCGCCGACTACATCCGGGCCAGCGGCGAGGACAAGCCGGACATGACCGTTGAGCTCTGGCTGGACGGCAAGCGGGTCAAGCAGGTCAAGGTCAATGCCGACAACCTGTTCACCTTCGACAACAAGCTGGTGCTGGAAGGCCAGGCCGTCACCACCGGAAAGCACAAGATCGAGATGCGAAGGACCGGCGCCGGCCGGCTGTACTTCAACGCCTACCTGACCAACTTCACCCTGGAAGACCCCATCACCCGCGCCGGCCTGGAAATCAAGGTCAACCGCAAGTACTACAAGCTGGTCCGTGTTGACAAGGCGGTCAAGGCCGAGGGCGCCCGCGGCCAGGCGGTGGACAGGAAGGTCGAAAAATACGAGCGCCAGGAGCTGAAGGACCTGGCCCTGCTCAAGAGCGGTGACCTGGTGGAGATCGAGCTGGAGGTCGAGAGCAAGAACGACTACGAGTACATCATGTTCGAGGACATGAAGGCCGCCGGCTTTGAGCCCGTCGAGGTCCGCAGCGGCTACAACCGCAACGAGATGGGCGCGTACATGGAGCTGCGTGACGAGCGGGTGTGCTTCTTCGCCCGGCGATTGGCCCGCGGGCGGCACAGCGTCAGCTACCGCATGCGGGCGGAAATCCCGGGCAAGTTCAGCGCCCTGCCCACCAAGGCCAGCGCCATGTACGCACCGGAGCTGAAGGCCAACTCCGACGAGATCAAGCTCCGCATTGAGGATTGAACGGTTCCGCGTTGCGCGTGCAGCGGGCGCCGTGGGCGCGAGGTCCGGTCCGCATCGGGCCGGCCGCAGAAGGGAGAGCCAGTCCTTGGCGATCAGGCGCCGATCGAAGAAGAGGCACGTGCTGTACCTGGGCGACTGGGTCTTCCACATGGGGCCGACGTTCGTCGAAACGCCCTTCAACGTCGTCGAGACCAAGGACGCCGACCTGCACTTCTACGGGCACCGGCTGGCCCGGGCGCTGCGACCCAAGGCCGAGCTGACCTGCCTGTCCAACTGGGAGCTGTACCGCCTGAAGCCGGGTGAGTTCGAGGCCCGCGGCGGGGCGCGCCGCTTGAGCGCTGCCTCAGGTCAGCAGCGACCAGTCCGGGGCTTGCTCGGGGTCGGGCAGCGGGCCGGCGGCGTTCCGGATGATGCGGCGCTGTGAGTCGAACCACGGCCCGTAGGTTTCGGCGCAGGGGGCAAGGACGTCGTGCCGCTGGGCCATCAGCTCCTTCAGCCGGCGCTCGAGGTCCGCCTGCACGCAAGCGGCCTGCGGGCTTCCGGCCATGTTCCGCATCTGGAGCGGGTCTTCCTGGAGGTCGTACAGGGCCGCCTTGCCGTTCAGCCAGCGGGCGTAGCTGTACCGCTTGGTCCGCACGCCGCGCCATTCCGCGCCGTCCTGGAGGTAATCGTAGGTGTTGGTGAAGTTCATTGTCAGGAGGGCGTCCTGCTCGGCCGCGGCGGGGCGCCCGCGCCAGGCGTCCGACAGATCGCGGCCCTCCACCGTCCGTGGAACGGGCACGTCGCACAGCCGGCACAGGGAGGGGAACAGATCCACGGCGGCCGTAAGCGCGTCGCACGTCCGCCCGTGTTCGAACACGCCCGGCAGGCGCATCACCAGAGGCACCTTCAACGATTCCTCGTAGGGCGACAGCTTCCGCCAGAACGGGATGCCCTGGGCGCCGCCTTGCGTGCCGTGGTCCGACGTGAAGACGAGCAGCGTGTTTTCGGCTCGCCCGGCCCGCTCCAGGTACTGCATCAGCTCGCCGACCATGTCGTCGAGGGCGAGCGTCATGGCCAGGTAGTGCCGGTAGGCCTGGCGGCAGGGGTCGCGCATCGACTCGGGGACGTTCCCGGGCAGCTCCAGCTTCTGCGGCAGGCGCTCATAGCAGGCCGCCGGAGCAAAGTCGGAGGCCCCCGTGAAGTGAGGCTGATGCGGCGAGACGAACAGGCAAAAGGGCCGGCCGCCAACTGCGTCCATGAATTCCATGGCGTACCGGCCCAGGGCCGAGGTCTCGTAGCCCTGCCAGCGATCGTTCCGCCAGTCGCCGACGTTCACCCAGCCGTCGAAGTACGAGCAGTGGAAATTGTATCCGCGCCAGAACTCGAACCCCAGCCGGTCGCGGCCCTGGGGGACGTAGTCCGGCCCTTCGATCTGTGGGAACGAGCCCGTGTGCAGGTGCCACTTGCCCACCCAGCCTGTGCCATAGCCGGCGCGGGAGAAGGCGTCGGCGATGCTGATCTCGTCATGCCGCGTGCGGACGAAGTTGATGACGTGGCCGGTCGTTTGGGGGTGGCGTCCGGTCAGCAGCATGGCCCGGTACGGTGTGCAGACCGGACAGGTGGAAACGGCCTGGGTGAAGACCGTGCCCTGGCCGGCGAGGCGGTCGATGTTCGGCGTTTCGATCTGCGTCTCGCCGTAAAGGGGCAGGGCGGAGGCTCGAAGCTGATCAGCCAGCACGAACAGGATGTTCGGCCGGTCGGGCACTGCCTTTCTCCCTGCCACTAGCGACCTCCGAGAATTTCGCGTGGTCAGCCGGGCCGCGGCCGACGCGGCCCATCGCCGGTGATCGTAGCGTATTGACGGTGCCTCGCAAGCCTCGGCCCGCGGCCGAGGGATGCCCGGTCGTCGGCAGACTCTGGTTCCGGTCGGGCCAGCTCGCCATCAAAGCCCTCGCCGTATGGGCCCGGTGCGTATCTAATGTTCGTCGAACGTCTCGAAGAGACGCCGCGGGTTGGCGACGAGGTACTTGCTGATCCGCTGCAGCGACACGCCGGCCGACATCAGCATGGGCACGGCGTGGGTGATGGCGTAGGCGTACGTCCTCCTGCCGGTTTCGGGATGTTCCTTCTCGGCCTCGTGCCAGATCCGCCCGTCCTCCTCGATCGTCCAGTTGGCGTCGATGCTGATGAAGACGTTGTCCCCGTAGCCTTTGCCCTCGAAGTAGTTGATGAGATATAGCATGTCTTCGAAGGGCGTGTCGAACTCGAAGTCCAAGTTGTTGAATTGGAGGTATCCGGCGGCTCGGGTGACGTCTTCCAGGTAGCGGGCCTCGTCTTCGCGGCTTCGACCCTCCCAGCCGAATTCGGCCTCGACGTGTGAGTAGAAGGTCGCGGCGATGTTGTCGCCGGCTTGGCGAAGGAGCTCCATCTGCGCCTTCGCCCCGGCACAGGCGTGCGTGGCGATGGGGACTTTCAGCTGCTGCTGGACCCGGGCGGCCGCCCGGAAGTTCTTCTTCTCCCACTCGGTCAACTGCGGGCCGGCCGAGGTCACCTTGATGATTCCGGCCTTGACGCCGGTATCCTCGAAGCCGTCGTAACCGGCGGAGAGGTCCTTGATCATGTGCTCGATCATGGCGTCCTCGTTCAAGTCGCGGACGGCGTGCGGCGTGCGGCTTTCCAGGTAGGCGCCCGTGGAAAGGATCAGATTGACTTGAGGCACCTTCTCATTCAGCTGCATGATCTTCCCCACCTCGGGATGAGGGCTCAGATCCACGAGGGTGTTGATGCCCACCTCGGCGGCCTTGCGGGTGAGCGTCGCCTGGTAGTCCATCGCCTTTGTCTCGAACTTCTCCGGGATGCGGCCCAAGCCCCCGCCCAGACAGATGTGCTCGTGCACGAGAATGACGCCCAGCTGGTCGGAATCCACCGTTCCCTTTACGGTCTGAATGCTTGCCACGTCGGCGTTCCTTCCGTTACCGGACGACGTCTTCTTCGTTCCACTCCAGCGGAGCCGGCACGCCCGGACGGGGGCAGTGGATGTGGGCGCCCCATTCTTCCATTGAGTGCAAGCCATAGATGAACCGTTCGCTTTCGACGACGATCGGCCCGTCGCTGGCGAATCGGATGCCGAAGGCGTTGTTGGTCTTGACCATCTGGCAGTTGTCGATCAGCCGCACGCGTTCGGCCGGCACGGTGTACTCATAGGTCTGGCGGGTTCGGTCCGGGTAATAGCACTTCATCGTGACGTGGGCGTCGCGAGCGGTGGGGTCAAGGACGTGATACCACTCGAACTCGTTGAACGGCCAGGGGGCGCTGTCGGCCTGCCATACCAGCGCCAGGCCGTCGGCGAAGTACCACAGCCGAGACAGGCGCTGCTTGGCCAGGCTGTCGCTGACGCCGCCGCTGAACCTCAGGTTCTCGGGCGGGCCCTGCCGACCAGCGATGAGGATGTGATCAATGATCAGAGTCGTGTCGCTGACGATTCTCATCCCCCCCGGCCCGCAGTTGCTGAAGAGTTCCGGGTGGTCTTTGGGGAACAGCATCAGCGGGTTGCCTTCCGGCCTGATCGTGAACTCGGGTATCTGAGCCGGTCCTTTGTCGGCATAGTAGACGGTCATGCGGACTGTGGTTTCCCAGGGCATAGGGTTGAAGATCCGCAGCTCGCTCATACCGCGCCGCGGGTCGTCCGCCGCGGGCTCCTTGCAGAAGCCGTTCGAGATGTAGCTGACGCTGGGCATGGCCGTCTCCTTCTGCGGTCGGGGCGGAATTCCGCGTCGGCCACTGTGCCGTTGCGACCACTGATCCAGGCTTGCCTGATGCTGAGGGCAGCAGCGGCGAAGACCCCTTGTAGTGTAAGTCAGCCGCCGTTTCAATCCTGGCTGCGGCCGACCGATGCGCAAGGAACGCGGGCCGCGGCAGCGGGTTCGCGGCGGGGCGCCCGGCCTGCGGATGGCCGTGTGGGGGCAAAGATTCTGCGAAAAGGCCTTGCGAGGTTATCCTGGGATTTGCTAAAAGTGGTACTGACTGGTCAGTTCTATCTTTGGCAGACTGGCCCGATCATTGAGGATCGCGCAATGGCCAAGAGAGACAGGCGGGCAGAAATAATGCAGGCGGCCGAGAAGCTCTTCACCAGCCGACGGTTTCACGAAATCACGCTGGACGACGTGGTCCAGGAGGCCCGGGTGGGCAAGGGGACGATCTACCGCTACTTCCAGAACAAGGACGACCTGTTCATCCAGACGGCCACCAGCGGGTTTGATGAGCTCTGTGACCTGCTGGCGAAGAAGGTTCCTGGGAACGCGTTGTTCACCCAGCAGCTGCTCGGCGCGTGCAGGCATATCAGCACCTTTTTCAGCACGCGACGGCAGTTGTTCCGGATCATGCAGTCCGAGGACGCCCGCATGTACTGGTGCCGGGGGGCGATGCGCCAACGCTGGGTGGAGCATCGAAAGAGGCTGGCCTCGGCCGTCGCCGGCATCGTCCGCAAGGGGGTGCGGGAAGGCAAAATTCGGGCGGACGTCCCCGTGGAGATCCTGGCGAGTTTTCTGCTGGGCATGTTGAGGACCCGGGCGCGGGAGTTGGCGGACGTCCCCGAATCGTCGCGGTCCCTGGAACTGGTGGTGGACTTGTTCTGCCAGGGGGCGGGCAAGCCCGGCCGGGGCGCCGGCCGGCCGTCGGCCGCCATCGTCCCCGGCCGTTTTGCCGCTGACTCGAGGTGACGCGCCGCATGGAGCACTCCAGACCATGAAGAAGGTGTTCATAGTATTGGTGGTTGTCTTGGGGATTGCCGCGGTCGGGGGGTGGCGGGCGTATCAGCGGATTCTGGCC
>LJUF01000129.1 GCA_001303665.1 Phycisphaerae bacterium SM23_33
AGAAAGCGTCGAGAACCCGCCCTGCCGGCCCTCCGACCGGAGGTCGCGCTGCCGTAGTGCCCACCGGAAATCGCCGCGATTTTCGACTTGCCAATGCCTCCCCGCGTGATTATGCTTTGCCGCCAAGCACCGGAACGGCGCTGCCCATGCAGACCTCATACATAACATACGGGCTCCAGCCGTAGATACAGCCGTGTTTATCCTGCCGAGAAGACGCTGACCGCGCTGCCGGCCGGAGCGCGCGGCCGATGTGGGCGGCGTCGGAGACGGGATGCTGAAAGGAGGTTAGCCGTGCGGCCTCTCACACCGCGATTCGTTGTGCTGATGGTCACGACGGCGTGCGCGGGACTTGGTCAGGTGGCCTGGGGGCAGGATGCCGAGGCCGACCAGGCCCAGGCACTGTTGAAGAAGGGCATGGAGGAATTCAAGGCCCTGAACTTCGTGCAGGCCAAGGCCACGCTGCTGAAGGCGGACCGGGAAAAGCTCTCGGAGGCGGATCGCAAGAAGCTCGATGATTACCTGGGCAGGATCGACGAAGCCATCAAGCAGCAGGCCGAGGCCAGGGAAGCCTACGACAACGGGATACGGGCCCTCCAGGCCAACGAGCTGGAAAAGGCCGCCAGCCTGTTTGAAAAGGCCGCGGCCAGCAGGTTCCTTCCCGATCCCGTCCGGAAAAACGCCCGGGCGCAGCAAGCTCTGGTGGTCAGGAAGATCGAGGCGGCCAAGGTGGCGGAGGCCGTCGCCAGGCCCAAGGAGCCGACGACCAGACCGGACGTGGACGAGCCGAAAGTTCAGCCGCCCGAGCCGGCCGCGGAAAGGCCCCTGCCGGTCAGCGAGGACCAGAAGCTCCGGAAGCTGCAGGCCCAGATCGATCAGGCCAAGGCCGAAACCGCCGAAGGCGAGGCGGCCATGACCCAGGGCGACCTGGCAACCGCCATCAGGCATTTCGAGAACGCCCTGTCGGCGTTGCCGGAGTACGAGCCCGCGCGCCGGCTATATGCCCAGGCCCAGGGGCTGCTGGGGCGGGGGGCCGGCGAGGGCGTCACCGCGATTACCCGGCTGGAAAAGCAGAGGGAGCTGCGCAGGCAGCAGACCCGGGTTCTCTTTGACCAGGCGGTCAAGCGGGCGCGCGAGGCGCTGCACCTGCCCCAGGCCCCGCAGGACTTCGCCCGGGCCGGCGAGGAGATCAACTACGCCCAGACCCTGCTGGCGATCAACCGGAGCCTGTTCGGCGACGCCGAATACCGGGCCAGGAAAACCGAAGTCGACAAGCTGCTGCAATACATGGAACAGCAAAAGCAGGACTGGGACAAGAAACGCATCAAGGACCAGGAGGCCGAGGTCCAGCGGCGAATCATCGAGCGCGACTTGGAAGTCAGGCGCCGGCGAGACGAAAAGGTCAACATGCTCAAGGGTGAGGCCAAGGCCCTGCGCGACCAGCAGAAGTACGCCGAGGCCGTGCAGGTGCTCGACCGCATCCGCAGCCTGGACCCCACCGACAGCTGGGCGGTGGAATGGTACCATCACCTCACCCGCTCCGCCCTGCTGCAGGACCAGCGGGAAGCCCACCGGACCTACCTGCAGGAAGAGGCCAAGAGCCTCGTGGACATCCAATGGACCGGAGTGCCGTGGTATGAGGAGCTTCGGTACCCGCGCGACTGGCCGGATATCACCCGCAGGCGCATGCCGTACGGGGCGGCCGAAATGGCCGAGAGCGAAGCCAACCGGGCCGTCCGAAGGGCCCTGGGACAGGTCCTGCCCAAGCTGGAGTTCAGCGGCATTCCCTTCGGCGACGTGATCCAGTTCGTCCGCGACGTCAGCACCGCCAACATCCACGTGAAATGGGAAGCCCTGCGGACCGCCAACGTCGACAAGAACACGGCCGTCAACGTCAAGTTGGCCCAGGTCTCGGTGGAAAAGGCCCTGAAGACGATCCTGGAGGACGTCGGCGGGCAGGCGGGCCAACTGGCGTTCGTGGTGGACGAGGGGGTGATCACGATTTCCACCCAGGACGACCTCTCCCGCAAGACCGTCACGCGCGTGTATGACATCCAGGACCTGATCGTCCGGGTGCCCGACTTCAGCGCCCCGCGGATCAACCTGTCCTCGCAAGGCAACAACACGGGCAGCAACAACACCAGCGGCGGCCTGTTCGGCGGTAACACCAACGACGACGATGACGACGATACCGGAGATGATGATGAGGACACGATCAGCCGCCAGGAGTTGGTCGATAGCATCCTGGACCTCATCCGCTCCACCATTGCCCCGGACACCTGGCGGGGCGGGCAAGCCGCCGGGACGATCGGCTCCATCCGCGAATTGAACGGGCAGATCATCGTCACCCAGACCGCCGAGAACCATCGCTCCCTGCTGGACCTGCTGTCGCAGCTGCGTGAGGCCCGGGCGCTGCAGATCAACGTCGAAGCCCGCTTCATCACTGTCAACAGCGGCT
Source organism: Phycisphaerae bacterium SM23_33 (assembly GCA_001303665.1). Taxonomy (GTDB): domain Bacteria; phylum Planctomycetota; class Phycisphaerae; order SM23-33; family SM23-33; genus SM23-33. The sequence goes on from LJUF01000129.1 coordinate 2,456, forward strand.
TCCTGAACCGCATCGGAATCGACCTGGATTTCTACTTCAACCTGGGCAGCCGGCTGTTCCTCGACCGTGTTTCCACGCCCAGCACCTCGGCCATAGACCTGGTCACCGGGGCGCTCGTTCCCAGCCGGCAAGAAAGCACGTGGACGTTGGAGCAGGGGCGCCGAGCCGCCGGTTGGAACTACCTGACGCCCATCGGCGTGTCCCAGGGCAGCGCCGGTTTTGCGGGCGGTCCCATGGAAACCTCGGTGCCGGGCAGCATCGGCGGAGTTACAGCCACCGCCTTGAGCTTCGGCGGAACCTTCCTGGACGACGTGCAGGTGGACTTCCTGGTCAGCGCCACGCAGGCGCACCAGAGCACCCGGACGCTCATCGCCCCCCGAATCACCATATTCAACGGGCAGCGGGCGTACGTGGCTGTCGCCGAGCAGCAGGCATACGTGGCCGAACTGGAACCGGTGGTCGGCGAGAACGTTGTGGCGTTCCGGCCGATCATTGGCCAGGTCTCCACCGGCACCGTGCTGGACGTCGAGGGGACCGTCTCCGCCGACCGGCGGTACGTGACCCTCACCCTTCGGCCTCAATTGTCCACGATCCTGGGATTCACCCAGTACCTCCAGGGCATCGACCCGGTAACGGGTGAGCCTACGGAAAGCACCGGCATCGTTCAGCTGCCCAATGTCCAGATGACGGAGGTCAACTGCACCGTTACCGTTCCCGACGGCGGCACGCTGCTGCTGGGCGGCCAGAAATGGGCCGGCGAAAGGGAACGTGAGATGGGCGTGCCCATGATCTCGAAGATCCCGGTGCTGAACCGGCTGTTCACCAACCGGGCAAGCGTCCGAGACGAGCAGACGCTGTTGATCCTGGTCAGGCCCAAGATCATCATTCCGCGCGAGGCCGAAGAGGCGGCGTTCCCGCCCCAGTGACGCCTCCCGCCAGCGAGTTTCCGCGCCCCGTTCTCAACGGACGGGGCGTTTTTTTCCGCTGCGTCCGCCGGCCGGGGGCGCCGACAAACGGCGGCGTTCTTGGTAACATGGATGGTGAATCATGGCCCGATGGAGGCACATTGTGGCGTTGGGGCTGGCGGCGGGCCTGCTGTGCGGACGGACGCCGGCCGGCCCGCCCACCCGCCCGGCCTCGCAGCCGGTGAAGCTGACCAAGCACCTCCAGGTTGACCTGGCCAAGAGGCAGATCATCATCGAGGCTGCCGTGTCGGAGCGGCGCGAGGCGCTGGAATTCCTCCTGTGCCAGAAGGGGACCAAAGACTACGAGTCGTTGCTGGTGACCGAGTTGAAGCCCTCTTCGCTTCACGCGGCCCTGTTGATGTTGAACGTCAGCCCGGGCCTGCCGGCGCGCTGGAGCACCAAGCCCGGGGAAAAGCCGGTTTTCCTCCCGCCCAGCGGTGCCATGCTGGAGATCGCGGTGCGATGGAAAGACGCCAAAGGCAACACCTGTACCGCACCGGCCACCGACTGGATGCTGTCGGTCGGCACCAAGAAAAAGGCCGAGCCCATGCGCTGGGTGTTCGTCGGCTCGGGCATCCTCGACAGCGGCGGCTACTGGGCCGACGCCGACGGCCACCACATCTCCCTGGCGAATTTCGCCTCCAGCGTCATCGACGTGCCTTTCCGCAGTTCCGACCAGACGGCCTTCCTGGAGTTTGTTCCCAACGGCCCGGCCATCCCCGCCAAGGGCACGCCGGTGGACGTGGTCATCGCCCCCGTCAAAGGGGCCGAAAAGGCCCCGGCGGCCCGAGTCACCTTCGCGGTCGACCAGCTGGGTCGAATTGAGCTGGACGGCCGGCCCATCGCCCCGGAGGACATCGCCAAGGCCGTCAAGGAATTCCTCGCCCAGCACGCCCAGGGCGCCGCCGAGGCCATCATCGACCCCCGGGCCATGGTGTTCGACCGCGACCGGCTCAAGGCGATACTGGAAGACGCCGGCATGACCGACGTCACCTTCCGCACCCGCGCCTTGACCGAGGAAATCCTCCCGCGCACCGCCGACCAGGCCGCCAAGGCCATCGCCTGGTGGAAGAGGCAGTTCGCCGACGCGGGAAACGCCCTCGTGGACCCGGCCCAGGACGCCAGGGAGACACTCAAGCTCATCGAACGGCGTAAGAACCAGTTGGATGCACTCTCGGTCCTTTGGTCGGACTACGCCGCTCAGCTCCGCGAGCTGTTGGACAAGCACCGAGCGGCCCCCAAGGCCGGTGACAACCCGGCCGGGCAAGATCAGCCGTGAGCGACGATCGCGGCTCAACGGAAGGTTCCCGCGACCCCGCCCTGACGCGGGTACGACAAGGGCTTCGGAGGAACGCAGCGGCCATCCTCACGGCAGTGGCCGCCACCGTGCTGGTGCAGTTGTCCGTCTGGGCCTTTGCCGTCCGCCGGATGCCAGCCGCCGACGCGGCCGCTTTGACACTGCTGGCCTCGGTCTTGTGGGTGTTCATCGCCGCGCCGATCTTCGCAGCCGGCGGGCGGACGGGGCTGGAGGGCCTCTTCCGCGGCGGGTCAGTGATTGACGCCAGCATCGTCTTGCTTGTGGTGCTTGCGGTTCGCGGCCGGCCGCTGCAGTGGATGGGGGCGGTGAAGGTTTACCTGATACTGGCTGCGGTGGGGCTCACCCAGTGCGCGCTGGTCTGGACGGCCGGGAGCGCCCGCGCCCGGCACGTGCTGGCCGCCGCCGCCGTCCTGCTGGTGCTGGCCGTCTCGGCCGGGCCCTTCTGGGCCAACGGCGCCATCATGGCCGCCCCGGGCCCGTGGCGCGACCGCATCGGCTACGCCGTCGTCGCCGCCAACCCGGTCTTCGCCTTCGCCGGCTGCCTGCCCAAGGGCAGCTTCATCTGGCATCAGAAGCCCCTCCTTTACGAGTTCACCGTCCTGGGCCGGGACTCGCCGATGCACCCGGCCGCCTGGTACGTTACGGTGATGGTCTACGCCGTGCTGGCCGCAGCCGTCGCGGCGGCGGCCGTGGCGCGGCGGGCCGGGAAAACACCATCGCACTGACCTGACCACAGCGCCAGTTGAAGATGCGCGGCGGCGCGAGCCGCCGCGAAGGGCGTGTCAGGCCGCTTAGCCGGTACCGCCGGCGGCCAGGAACGCCTCCACCTCCGCTCGGCGGGGCAGGGCGGGTATCGCGCCCCGGCGGGTCGTTGTCAGTGCCCCGGCGGCATTGGCCAGGCTGACGATTCGAGTTAGCTGCTGCTTGTTCAAATCCGCCGGGGCAGTCCCCTTTTTCCGCAGCGCCAGCAACTCCACCAGCACCGCGCCCATGAAGGCATCGCCCGCGCCGGTGAACTCCACCGGCTGGACCTTGAGCGCCTCCACGTGGCCGTGGGCCCTGGCGGTGGCGAAGCTCGCGCCGCCGCCGCCCTCGCTGCGGACGACCAGCTCGACCCCCTCCTCCAGGAGCCCGGCGGCGCCGCGGCGAAAATCATCCGTGCCCAGGATGAACTCCCATTCCTCCTGCGAGACCTTGGCGACGGTGGTGCCCTCGAAGCCCTCGCGGATTCGGCGCCGGGCCTCGTCGGCGTCATCCCACAGCCTCGGCCGGTAGTTGGGGTCGTAGCTGACCAGCAGCCCGTGCCGGCCGGCAATCCGTTTGGCTTTGTCCGTGGCGGCCCGGGCGGCCGGCTCGATCCGGCTGATGGAGCCGAAGTGCAGGGCCGAGGCGGAGGCAATGTACGATTCGTCGACGTGCTCTTCCCGCAGCGGCGCCAAGCCGGCGTCGTGATAGAAGAAGAAGTCGCCCGTCCCGTCCGAGCGCACGGCCACGAAAGCCAGGGGGGTCTTGACCTCATCCAGCCGGACCAGCCCCGCCGTGTCCACGCCTTCGCCTTCCAGCACACCTGTTAGGAACTCGCCGAAGGGGTCGTTCCCGACAGCCCCGACGAACCCCGCCGTGGCACCGAGCCGCTGCACGGCCACGGCCACGTTGGCCGGCGCCCCGCCGGGGGCCTTGGTGAATGCCGGCGCGTCGCCGACCGCCACGTCCTTGGACGTGGAGCAGAAGTCAATCAGCAGCTCGCCCAGACAGATTACCTCAGGCATGGTCGGCTTCCCTGTGTTCTTCCAGCCATGGCAGGGCCGGCCTCAAGTTCGATCCAGGGCGGGCTCCCTGTCCGGCCCCCGCGCGTCGGGCGGCGGCTGAAAACCCGCCCCGACCAGGCGGACACGCGAGTCGGTCTTGTGCCCGTCCCAGGTCGCGGTCATTGTCTTTTTAGCAGTTCGGCCAGGCGCCGGGCGAATTCCCTGGTCGCCCGGCCGCGGTGGGATATCTGGTTCTTGCGCTCCGGCGGCAGCTCGGCCGTCGTGCAGCCCAGCTCGGGCAGGAAGAACAGCGGGTCGTACCCGAAGCCGTTGCTCCCGGCGGGGCGGCGGGCGATCCGCCCCTGCACCACGCCGCTGGCCTCCAGCAGGATGCTGCGCCCGTCCGACATCGCCAGGTGGCAGACGAACCGGGCCCCGCGATGCTCCTCCCCGACGCCTTCCAGCTCCCGCAGCAGCTTTCTATTGTTGGCGGCGTCGATTTCATCCCTGCCCGCTCCCGGCCGGCACTGCTCGGCGGCGTAGCGCGCGCTGCGGGTGCCGGGGGCGCCGCCCAGGGCGTCCACTTCCAGGCCGCTGTCGTCAGCCAGGGCCCACGTCCGCGTCGCCCCGGCATAATAGGTCGCCTTGGCGCGGGCGTTGCGGGCGAAGGTCTCCGCCGCCTCCGGCGGCTCGGGAATCGTCCGGTGGGGGTCGATCGCGTCCAGCCCGATCACCTTGACGCCGGCCTGGCCAAGGATCGCCTGGATCTCCCGCACCTTGCCCGGATTTCGTGAGGCCAGGACGATCTTGCGCTTATCCGACATCGGCGGACTGGCTCCGTGGAACGCGGATCAACTGGCTTTGCCGCGTGACCTTCTTGACCACCTTGTCGGTGCGCGGATCCCGGAAGACGTCGGTCACCGTGTTGCCGTTGACCTGAAGTTCCGGGAAGTCCTTTCGCAACTGCTCGATCCTGGGGTCGAGGATCTCCAGCTGCGTTCCCTCCCGGCTTTTGCGTTCGCGGACCGCCTCCCGGCCGAAGGCGCCAATGGTCACGTGAGAAACCACCTTGCCGTGGTAGTAGTAGCCCTCGTAGCCGTGCTCCCGCAGCCGCCGGCAGTAGTCCACCGCGCGCTGCCGCCGGCCGGTGTACTTGCGCTCCGGTGCGTCCTTGAAGACCGCCACCAGCAGGCTGTACCTGGCGTCGACACCCTCCAGCCGCCACTCCTTCGGGCCGATGTCCTTGCCGGGCAGCGGCACCACCATGGCCTTGGCGAAAACCGGAACGCCGTCTTGCGTGCGGTGGGCCTTGGCCGTCTTGAGATTCTTGTCGGCATCGGCCGGCGAGGCATAACGCCCCCAGAACAGTTCGCTGTGCCCCGCCTTGTGGACGACGAACAGGCCCTTCCAGCCGAGCTTCTCGCTCAGGGCTTTCTCGCAACGTTCCGCGTCCTCGACGTGCCGGGCCGGATCGTTCAGAACCCACAGGAGAATGCTGTAGGAATCCTCCTGACTGTCCGAGGCGGTCGCGGCGGCGATGCCCCCGCGTGCCGGCGACTTCGGCGTCCAGACGCCCTGCGAGAACATGCTCGTCTCGCAGCCGGCCGCCGCCAGCGCCGCCGCCAGCGTTACCCAAGCAAGCCTTCCCATCATCGTTTCCTTTGCAGGAGCCGTCATTTCATCTTGCGGATTGCCTGTTGCTGAGCGGCGATGAGGCTGCGGATGCCTGCCCGGCCCAGTCGGAGCATGGCCTGGAGCTGGCGGTCGTCGAAGGCCCGGCGCTCGCTGGTGCCCTGGATCTCCACGAACTTGCGGCTCTTGGTCATGGCCAGGTTCAGGTCCACCTCGGATTGGGCGTCCTCGGCATAGTCCAGGTCCAGCAGCGGCCTGCCGTCCAGGATGCCGACGGAGACGGCCGCCACCGGCTCGATCAGC
>LJUF01000130.1 GCA_001303665.1 Phycisphaerae bacterium SM23_33
CAAGTACCACGCCTGCTACTGGACGAACATTGCCATCCGAATGAATCGGGGGTTCTACGGGGGGGCCGGCGGCCTGTTCAATACCTACGGTCACACGGGCATGCCGGCGGGGTGGGACGTGGACAGCGCCGGGATGGCGCGGATTTGGGGCCGGCACTGCGCGGGGCATTGGCGGCCGGCGTGCTGGCGGAGCGTTTACCAGCCGACGCTGGATTCGCTGAAGCTGCCGGCCGAGACCGTCTTCATGGGCGACACGAACAACAAGGCCGTTACCGAGCTGCCCGATGCGGACGGCAACATGGTTCCCTTGTGGCATCCCACCTACCCGGGCGAATGGTTCATCCGGCCGGGCTGGGGCGATATTCACGGCTCGCTGGGGTTCGACCGGCACCTGGACAAGCTGCTGATGTCCTTCATCAACGGCGGCGCCAGGGCCGTCAGCCGCAAGGAGCTCGAGGACAGATTCTCGCACTGGGGAAGCTCACATGCCCCGAAAGAGCTGACCGGCGACTTCCTGATCCAGTTCGCCGCCGAGGAGAGCTGCCACGGTACCGATATTCACGTCTTGCCGGCCAGAGTCGGTCGCTACGAATAATTGAGCGGGACGCGGGCGGTTGCGGCTATCTTGCAGGGAGGAAGACGGACAGTGAAAGGTGGCCGCCTCTCGGGCACGAGATGGCGTGCGAAGAGGACTGGCATTCACGCTCATCGAACTGCTCATCGCCACCAGTTCGCTGCTCGCGGCAAGCGTCCCCTCCGACCGTAATGCCGCGATGTCGCATTGGCGGCAGCCATGCCACTCCACCCTCGGCTTCCGCGCGTGATTGTCGCAGTTGCGCTCTGCTCGGCGGTCTGGGCCCCGGCGGCGGCAAAAAAACGGCCCGCCAGCCTGGGCTTTCCCTGCCAGGCCGCAACGGAAAAGACCGCCGCTCGACCCCGCCTGACGAAGGGCAATCCGAAATCGGCGCAGATCGAGGCTGGACACGGGCTGCCCGCATGCTATTCATAGTGCCTCTGGAACGGTTTGACCTACTGACTGGAAAGGCAGGCGGGTACATGACAGACGTAAAGAAATGGACGTTCGAGGAGCTTCTGGACGACATGCGGACCTCCTGCGGCGTCAAGGCCGGTGACATCCTGATCATCCACTCTTCCCAGAAGGCCATCGGGCCCGTCGAGAACAGCGTGATCACCACGGTCAAGCTGATCAAGGACGCGGTCGGTCCTGAGGGCACCCTGCTGCTGCCGGTCTTCTCCAGCCCCCGCCCGGACGGCGTGTTCAAGATCAAGCGCACCCCCAGCCGGGTTGGGCTGCTGACCGAGGCCTTCCGCCGCTCCAAGGACGTCCGACGGAGCATGCACCCCACCCATTCGGTGGCGGCCTGGGGCCAGCGCAGGGACGAGTTCCTGACCGGACACGACAAGACCTCCGGCCTGGGGGTGGACAGCCCGTTCCACAAGGCGGCCAAGGCCGGCGCCGAGATCCTGATGATCGGCTGCAACTTCACCACCCTCAGCCTCATCCACGTGGCCGAGGCCATCGTCCGCGTGCCCTATCTGGGCAAGGTTTCCTATCCGGGCTACAACCGCACCCTGACGTTGATCGACTACGACGACAAACCCCACCAAGTCCCGCCGTTCGACAACCCCGGCGACTCGGCCGCGTTCACCAGGGTCCAGAACGAAGCCGAAAAACGCGGGATGATCAGCCACTACAAGCTCGGCTCGGCCGAGGTCCTCAAATTCCACGCCCTGGACGTCCTCAACCTGACGGTCGAGATGCTCAAGGCCGACCCGGCCGCGCTGCTGTGCGAAAACCCGCGCTGCGCGGTCTGCCCTCCCGCCCGCAAGATCGTCCAGGAATGGAAGGCCTCACAAAGCGGGCAAGCCTGAGTTGCTGCCAAAGGCGCCGCCGTCTGGGCCGTTTCTTAACGTGGCGTTCGGCAACGACCCGTGTACGGCCGGCGGCTCTGGAAGGAAAGCTTCATGAAGGTTCGCTCATTCGCAGCAGTTGTTCTGGCTGTGGCTTTTGCGTGCGCGCCAGCCGCGGGGCAGGTGAAGCCGGCGGCAGCATCCGCGTCCACGCCAGCCGGGCCGACGCTTGAGCTGAGCCGCCACTTCGAAGGGCGCCTCTCCGCCGATGCCGGCGAAGGCGGGCAGGAATGGTGCTTCGGCGTGATCGCCGACCCGCACATCCACATGTACAACTGGCGCGATGGGGAGCTGGCCAAGCAGCTGCGCGGCTGGGCGGCCGCGAAGGCAAGGTTCGGCGTCGTCGTGGGCGACCTGGGCACCGGCAAGAGCCTCCAGCCCGACGGCGACGGGCAGACCCGCCAGCAGGACAAGTTCGCCCGGACCATCGCCTCGGTCAAAGGCTGCCCGCCGGTGCTTCTGAGCATGGGCAACCACGAGCTGGACGGCGACGGCAAGAAGTCCTGGCTCGACGCGCTTTACCCCGGCGTGGTCAAGGGCATCACCGGCAACGGCAACGACCGGTTCTTCTACTATTCCTTCAACTACCGCGGCTGCCACTTCGTCTGCCTCGACGCCAACCGCATCCTGCCCGGCAGGCCGCCCAAGGTCGATCTAGGCATGCTCCCCGAAGATCAGCTCGAGTGGCTGGAAAAGGACCTGGCCGCCAACAAGGGCAAGCTGACCTTCGTGTTCCTGCATGAGCCTGTCGAGCAGGTTCACTACGACACCCCCTACTACCTGCTGAAGAACCGCGCCGGGCTGATCGGGGTGCTGAAGCGCTTCCCGGACGTTCAGTGGATCTTCCACGGGCACTTGCACTACGACGATCACGTCAAGGCCTGGGGCCTGAACGTCATCCATTGCGGCAGCCACATCGTCCGCGTCACCGGCCAGACGGCCCAGCTCGCCCGGATCACCCCGAAGGGATTGGCACCTGCCCAAAAGGAACCGTATGACCTCGGGAAAGAGCTCGCCGGGCGGGCCAGCCAGGAGAACGGCATCGTCGTCTACCGCATCGGCGAGGACAAGCTCGAGCCCCCCGGCCGAACCTGCAGCCTCAAGAAGCACGTCCGCCTGGTGCCGGCTGAAGACGGCGTCCAGCCCACTCACGGCAAGACCATGATGAAGATCAACAAGCCGCTGGCCGCCCGTGACAGGAACTCATTCACGCACCTGTGCAGGTACCTTTCCACGGCGGACGTGATTCCCATCGTGAAGGGCATGAAGTTCTCCTACGACGTGCGCTGCGCCAATTCGGTGTACGACAATCTGGCCATTCAGCTTCGCATCACCATGCCCAAGGGCCGGCAGCGCGGCCGGCTGGAGAACCAGAACGGCATGCTGATGGAGAACGTCCACGCCTATCACAGCCCCTCGCTTCAGGGCAAGGCCGACGCGTCCTGGTATCATCGCGAGGCGGACATCTCGGCCCTGGCCGGCGGGTGGATCGACATGATCACGCTGTTCACCACCCGGCCCAACAACGCCCCCTACCCCGCCGGCGAGCTCAACATCTACGTGGACGACATCAAGTTCACCTGGCCCGCCGAGCAGTGAACGAAGTGCTTCGGGCCGGCCGATGGCCCCCGCCAGCCCCGCCGGGGCCCCCAGACAGAGATCCGCGCCCTTCGACGCACCGCCCCCAACAGCGCGGCCGCGGGCGGCTTTGCCGAGTCATGGTGAAGCCCGGTAGCGGCCTCGTGGTTTTGTTTGCAAAACGGTCCCGGCTGACCAGAATTAGCAGTTCACACCGCAAGGAAACCGAGGCAAGCCATGGCGAAGCTGAAACACAAGATCCACCTGATCTCCCTGACGCATTGGGACCGCGAGTGGCGATTCCCGTTCGAAGAGACCCGCATGCTGCTGGTCGAGATGATGGACGGCCTGCTGGACCTGCTGGACCGCGAGCCGGCCTACAGGCATTACCACCTCGACGGCCAGAGCATCCTGCTGGAGGACTACCTGGAAGCCCGGCCGGAAAATCGCGCCCGCCTGACCAGCTACATCCGCGACGGCCGCATCCTCATCGGGCCGTGGTACACCCTGCCCGCCACCAGCATGGTGGACGGCGAATCGCTGATCCGCAACTTCCTCGTGGGTGCGAAGGTCTGCGCCGAGTTCGGCCGGCGGATGGACGTGGGCTACACCCCGGCCGGCTACGGCCAACCCTCCCAAATGCCGCAGATCCTCCGCAACTTCGGCATTGACAGCGCCATGTTCTATCGCGGGATCAGCCGCAAGGCCTGCCCCAACGCCGAGTACTGGTGGGACGGGCCGGACGGCTCGCGCGTGCTGGGCTTCCGGCTGGGCGATTACGCCCGGGCCAACTTCTTCTATTTCGTCTACCGCCCGGTGGTGCACAACCGCGATAACTCGGGGATGGCCCATCACTGGGAGGACGGCGGGCTGCCGGTGCGCCTGTGCGACGGCCGGTCCACCACCTGCTACTACGTCCTCGAGGCCGCCAGCGGCTTCCACCCGGAAAACGTCGCCCCCAGCCTCACCAGGATCGACAGCGAGGAAATCCGCGGCACCACCACCCCCTACGGCCTGGCCATGCAGTGCGACGACAGCGTCGAGCCGCACGAGGCCGAGGCCCGCATCATCGAGCACGCCAACCGCGAGCTCGGCGAGGAAAGCATCGTCCATTCCAGCCTGCCCGAATACGCCCACCGGGTTCGCCGGCACATCGAGGAACACGACGTGCAGCTCGACGTGCTCACCGGCGAGATGCGCCACACCCTGCAGGAAGGCGTCTGGACCGATCTGCTGCCCGACGTGCTGGGCAACCGCCCGGACATCCGCCAGGGGCACCGCCGCAGCGAGGTCATCCTCACCGGCTGGGCCGAGCCCTGGGCCACCATCGCATGGATGCTCGGCCGCGAATACCCCGACTTCTACCTGGAAAGGTGTTGGAAGCTGCTGCTGGCCAACGAGGCCCACGATTCGCTCAACGGCGGCAGCATGGACTGGATCAATCACGAAACCGCCGTGCGGAACGAGAAGATCCAGACGATCGCCGGCGGAGTGCGGCGGCGGTCGCTGGAGGAGATCGTCCGCCGCATCGACACCTCGGGGGCCGGCGAGCGCGACGTCTTCCTGGTGGTCTTCAACCCCGCGGCGGCCGACCGCGACGAAGTGGTTACGGCGACCGTGGACTTCCCCGTCGAATGGAACGTGAGCTCCTATCGGCTGACGGACATGTCCGGGGCGGAGGTCGCCTTCCAGGAAGTCTCGGCCGTGGAGGATAAGGCCACGTTCCAGCGCCCCAGCGAGCTGCCGCTGCGGCTGCCCGTGGTGCGGCACGCGATTTACCTCCAGGGCGACAGGCTCCCGGCCATGGGCTACCGCGTCTACCGCGTGGAGGCCGGCACCGGCTACCAGCACCGCTTTGGCTCGATGCTCACCGCCCCGGCCGCCATCGAGAACGAGCACCTGCGCCTTGCGGCCAACCGCGACGGCACAATCGACCTGCTGCACAAGCCGACCGGCAGGCTGTTCCGGCAGCTGAATCACTTCGACGACATCTCCGAAATCGGCGACCCCTGGACCGGCCGGCACAGCCAGAAAGAGAAGCTCGTCCTGTCCCTGGGCTGCGACGCCGAGATCGAGGTCGTCGAGGACGGCCCGCTGTCCGCCTCGATCCGTACGACGGTCGTCTTGCCGCTGCCGGCCTTCTCCGCCGCCGAGAAGCGCAGCGACCAGCTCACCGATAACGTCATCACCTCCGTTTATACGCTGCGAAAGGGAAGCCCCCGGGTCGACATCACCACCATCGTGGACAACCGCGCCCGCGACCACATTCTGCGGGCGATCTTCCCCACCCACCTCATCGGGGCCGAGAAGTCCTACGCCGAGACGGCCCACGACGTCGTGGCCCGCGACATCCACGTGCCCGATACCCGCACCTGGCGCGAGCCGATGACCGGCAAGCAGCCGAGCATCAGCTTCGTGGACGTCAGCGACGGGAAGATCGGCCTGGCGGTGATGCACAAGGGGCTGATCCAGTACGAGGTGCTCGACCGGCCGGATCGAGCCATTGCTCTGACGCTGCTGCGGGCTCACCAGATGCGGAACCTCGCCCGCATCGCCGAGTACCCTGACCAGGTGGACTCTCAACTGCCGGGCGAGGACGAGCTGCACTACTGCCTCATGCCCCACGCCGGCTTCTGGAACGAGGCGGACCTCGTGGCCGAGGCCAGAAAATACCTGCTGCCGCCGCTGGCCGCCCAGGCCGGCAAATGCACCGGGCCGCCCAAGCAGCCCCTGCCGGCCGAGCATTCCTTCCTCCGCGTCAGCCCGCTCAAGGTCAAGCTGACCGCCCTGAAGCGCTCCGAAGACGGCCAGGCCGCCGTGCTGCGCCTCGTCAACCTGGAAGACCGTGCCATTGACGCGCAGATTGCCCTGGACCGGCCGGTCAGGCAGCTTCAGGCCGTCCTGGCCGACGAGAGCAGCCTCGCAGGCGAAGGCATCAGCCCCGTCTGGGACCAAAAAGCCAACACCATCCGACTCAGGATGCCCAGGAAGAAGATCGTCACCCTCCGCTTCAACTGTGAGTGACCTGCAGGAATGAGATTCTGAAAAGGCCATGAGTGACCCGATTGATCTTGATGAGCTGGTGGAAAGGTGCCGCGAGAACCTTCGGGCGGGGCGCGAGGTGACGGCCGGCCTGAGCGGCGGGCAGGTCGAGGCCTTGATGACCCGCTACTGCCGCTTCGAGGACCGGCGCGACGCCTCCGGCATGCTGGTGGCCTCGGAGGTGGTGATCCACGCCCTCCGCCCGCCGCGGCCGTTCCTGCACCTGATGGCCTCCAGCCACCACCGGCTGCGGAAGGTGTGGGGATCATTCTGGGACGGGACCTGCGGGGGATTCTCCTGCCTGGACAGCGTCATGGGCGGCAGGATGACCAGCCACCTTGACACCAACTACGTCCCCACCAGCCCTGAGGTCCAGGACGTCCGCAGCTTCTGGATCCATGAGCAAGCCAAAGCCTGGCCGATGTTCCCCGTTCCCGGCTACGAGGAGGACCGTTACGGCGACTATGAGTGCCGCCAGGGGTTGGACACGTACAGCCTGTCGGCCCGGCGGGACGGGCTGGGCTGCCGGCTCGCCGTCCACGTGCCCGTGGACCGGCCGCTGGAAGTGTGGGAGGTGACGCTGATCAACCAGACCGATTCACCGCGCCACCTTTCCTGGTTCTGCCGGCTGCGCGTCAACATCGACAGCTTCCCCTTCTACTACTTCGTCCCCCGCGTGACCTGCGAGGGCCTGCTGGAAGACGGCGCCCTGGTCTTCCTCAACCACGATCAGAACAACAAGCACCCGCGGGCGGCCTTCATGACCGCCGATCCGCCCTTCGACGGCTACGACATGATGGCGGAGGTCTTCGACGGCTGGTCCGCGCGGGCTCCGATTCCGGCGGCCGTCGCCCAGGGGAAATGTTTCGACTCCCCGGGCCTTCAGCCGGCGGCCGGGCTGGTGGCCGCCGCTCAGTTCCGCGTCGCCCTGCCCCCCGGCGGACGTCATACGGGCAAGGTCGTCTATGGCACCTGCGAAAGCGACGAGGCCGCGCGCCGCGACACCATCGAAAAGGTCCGCCGGGAAGTCCTCGCCCGGCCGGAACAGTCCCGGGGGCAGGTGGCCGAATGCTGGAGGCAGAGGGTCCTGGCCAGCGCCGTCGACACGCCCGATGAGCACCTGAACCGGTACTTCAACGTCTGGAGCAAATACCAGGCTCGCGGCCAGTCGCGCCTCTGCCACGGCCTGGACAAGGTTGGCTACCGTGACATCATCCAGCACCTGCTGGGCTTGGCCGATTTCGACGCCCCCTACGTCCGCGCCCGCTTGGCCGAGGCGCTGCAATACCAGTTCCCCGACGGCCGGGCCGTGCGGCAGTATGAAGTCTTCCCCGGCAGCGGGCACGACCTGCGGATGTACCAGGACTCGCCCAGCTGGATCCCTGATACGCTCATCAAGTACGTGAAGGAGACCGGGGACGTCGCCTTCCTCGAGGAGCGAATCCCCTACCTCGGTGCCAGGACGCTCCAGCCCAGCCGGCGACAATCCGGCACGGTGTACGAGCACGCCGTCGCCGGCCTGCGCTCGCTGTACGAGAACACCGGCTACCACGGGCTGTGCAAGATCGGCTACGGCGACTGGAACGACGCCCTCTCGCAGATCGGCGGGGAAAAGGGCGTGAGCGTCTGGCTGACGTGCGCGTGCGTGTACCAGTCGAAGCTCATGGCCGCCCTGGCGGAGTTCCTCGGCCGGGACGACGACGCCGCCAGCTTCCGCCGCGTGGCCGAGGAGCTCACCCGGCGGATCAACCAGCACGCCTGGGACGGGCAGTGGTACGTCTACGCCATCAACCGGGACGGCGTGCCCATCGGCTCGCACAAACAGAAGG
>LJUF01000131.1 GCA_001303665.1 Phycisphaerae bacterium SM23_33
GATCGCCTTGCCCAGGGAGGCGCTCCAGATGCCCTCCGTCAGTGCGAAATACAGGATCACGAAGGCGAAGCTGGCCAGCATGCTGGCGATATAGAACGGCGATTGATAGATGGCAGGGTCGGTCGGCGAACCCAACTGGAATATCACGACGTAGGCCAGGGGCGACGTCAGCGCGAACCACATGGCCATGTCAAGCAGGTATGCGAGGAGCCGCCACCCGAGCGTGGCCGGCGTCGGGGCCGCGGAGACATAGGGCAGCAGCGCCTGGCGGAACTCGCCGTAGTTTCGGAAGCGCCGCGCGGGCTGCTTTTCCAGGCAGCGCAGGACCGCCGCGCACAGGCCCTTCGGGATACCGCGGCGGATCGTCGCGGGCGACTTCGCCGGCCGCTCCAGCACCGTCGCGACGAACCGCACCAGGCTGCCGGCCTGGAACGGCGTCTGGCCGGTCAGCAGGTAATAGAGCGTGACGCCGAGGGCGTAGATGTCGGAGCGCACGTCGAGTTCGTCCCCCTTGAGTTGCTCGGGGGAGCAGAACGCGGGCGTGCCCAGGAAGGTGCCCGTGACCGTCACGTTGGTTTCGGGCCGCCCCTGGGTGGAGATCGACAGGCCGAAGTCGCCGACCTTGACCGTGCCGTCGCTTTCCAGGAAGCAGTTGGAGGGCTTCACGTCGCGGTGGAGGACGCCGACGGCCTGGGCGGCCTCCAGGCCCTCGATGATCTGGAGGATGGCGTCCACCGCCTCCGCCGGCGGCATCGGCCCGGTCTGCCTGACGCGGTCCTGGAGCGTGCCGCCGGCCACCAACTCCATGGCAATGACCGGCGTGCCTTCGACCTCTTCCGTGCCGAAGATGTAAACGCTGTTGGGGTGGTTGATCGACGCCGCCAGGCGTCCTTCGCGGAGGAAGCGCGCCCGCGCCTCGGGCGAGTCCAGCCTCTGGGTGAGGATCTTCAGCGCGACCCGGCGGCCGGTCTGCACATGCTCGGCCTCGTAGACCGCGCCCATGCCGCCCCTGCCCAGCAGCCGCACGAGGCGGTAGGCCCCGAACGGCCGGCCGACATCGGGGATGGCGGCGAGGGGCGTTGGCGAAGGGCCAGGCGGCAAGGACACGGTGTCGCGACGGCTCATGTCGGTTCGAGCGCCCAGGCCGGCCTTCATCAGGCATGTGGGGCACAGACCCCCAGGGGCATCGGGCGCCAGTTCTGCCCCGCACTGCGGACATTGTCGCGAGGGGCCCATCACTGCACCTCCTCTCGGTCGGCCTCTCCAACCCTTGCTTACGTAACCAGGCCGAAAGGTTACAGGCCGATCAGGGGTTTCCGCCCTCCAGGGCCGCCAACAGGTCCTTCAACTCCTCCTCGACCGCCTCCGGGCCGGCAACGGTCTGGGCGATCTCGGACCGCAGCAGGTCGCGGTATCGCCGGCGGAGGCGGTGGACCGCGACCTTCACCGCCCCTTGGCTCATCCCCAGTTCGCGGGCGACCTGTTCATACGGTGGCGCGCCCCCTTCACCCGTCAGAAACGCCTTAACGCCGTCGAAGACCTTGTCCTTGCCGGCGTCGGCGTAGACTTGCCGCAGCCGCACGATCACCCTGTCGAGGACCGTCAGCGCCCATCGCCGCTGGTAGATCGCTTCGGGCGTCACGTCGTGCGATGGCTCAAGGGCGTAGCGGCTCTCACCCGACTCCAGATCCAGCGAGATCGGCCTTGCCTTCCCCCCTCGCTTCTGGGCATGGGCCCGGTCGCGCTGCTTGGCCAGGAAACGTTTGAGGGCCGTGAGCAGGAACGACCGGAAGCGGCCCCGCCGACGGTCGGCGGCTTTCACGTAGTGCTTCTCAAGTAGAGCGGCAAAGAAGCCCTGCGTCAGGTCCTGGGCGTCCTCGGCCTTGTACCCAAGCCGCCGCACGTAGGCGTAGAGGGGATACCAGTAGGTCTCACACAACGTGGCCAGGGCGGCCTGGGCGTCGGGCCGATCCCGATGTACATCGGGACGTGCCGCCGCCAGCACGATGCTCCAGTGGGTCGTGGCAAACGACTTTCCCCCCGCGTCGCGGGAATGCGAGTATCGGTCCAGAGGTGACATGGCGGCATTGTACCAGAACCGCCCCTGATGAGCGTCGTGCCCGATAGGACGTTCAGCACTTCGGGCCTGGCGCGGCGGGAAGGCATGAATGCAGGAACCGGCGGGCGGCCGGGATGTTGGCAACGGGCGGCCGCAAGACTGCGGCGGCCGCCTTATCAATAGCCGCGAAGCCTTCGCCTGGGGCGCAGCTTTGGCGCCGGAGAACAGGAGAGGCTACAGCATCTCCTTCAGCAGTTCCTGGAGCTTGGCCAGGGCCTGCTTCTCCAACTGGCGAACGCGCTCGCGGGTTAGGCCGATCAAGACCCCGACCTGCTTGAGGGTTCGGGGCGGACCCTCGTAGCCGTCCAGGCCGAAGCGATAGATGAGGATATTTCGCTCGCGCTCGGGCAACTGCTCCAGCAGCTTTCGGACGAGGGCGGCGTTGCCGTCGTCCTGGAAGAAGCTGCCCGGGTCGGGCTGCTCGTCGGCGAGCATTTCGGCCAGGGCCTGGGCCTCGTCGCTGGCCATCTGGGTGGGGGCGTTGACGGCCATGATGCCCTGGTAGACCATGGCGGCCTTCTTGCGGGAGATCTTCAGCTTCTTGGCGATCTCGTCCACATTGGGCGGTCGGCCGAGGGTGTCCTCCAGTAGCTGGGCGGCCCGCCGCCAGCGGCCGACCTGCTGGGCCATGTAGGCGGGGATGGCCACCGGCTGGACGGCGTTGATGAGCGCCCGCTTGATAGCCTGCTTGATCCACCAGGCGGCGTAGGTGCTGAAGCGGACGCCGGCGTCGGGGTCGAACTCCTCGGCGGCCCGCATCAGGCCGAGGTTGCCCTCGGCCACGAGGTCGTTCAGGGGCATGCCGCGGTGGGCGTAGCGCTTGGCGATGTTGACAACCAGGCGGAGGTTGGCCTGGATCATCTGCTCGCGGGCGACGGGGTCGCTGTGCTCGCGGATGCGGCGGGAGAGCTGCTTTTCCTGCTCCGCCGTCAGCAGCTGCGTCTTGCTGATGTGCTCGAGATACCAACCCAAGCCGGGCCTGGCCGCCATGTAGGAAGGCCTCCCTGCGTCGCGACCCGAAGGCTGCGAAGGTGGGTCGCGTCGCCACAGGGGGATTTCGGCATCCGGCGGAGGCGACTTGATTAGGCCCAGGAAAGGAATGGTCCAGCCCGGACCGCTGGGGTAAACGGAACGGCCTCCCGCAGGGGAGGCCGTTCCGCGCTGTATGAAGTCGGCAGCGCCTGCTTACTTATCCTCTTTATCTTCGGAAGGTTGGGCGTCCTGACTTGATTGGGATTCTGGGGTCTGGTCTGACTTTTGGGGTTCGTCTTTGGGCGGTGCGGCCGGTTCGCCGCCCAAGGCCTCCAGGGCGATCTGGTCGGCGGTCTCCTGGTCGAGCTTCTTGGCTTCGCGCTGGGGCGGGGCCTCCGGCTCGGCCCCCGGGCGGGTGGCCGGCAGGATCCTGCCCTCGGCGGCGGCCCCCAGCAGCCCGGTGTCGGCCTCCAGGCCGCCGCGGCGGCGGACGGGCTCAGGCGGGGCCTCGCCGGGCACGCCGTCCTCGGCGGCCCACTGGGCCCGCTTGAGCGACAGCCCGATCTTGCGCTCGTCGGGGTCCACGCGGAGGATCTTGACCTCGATCTCCTGGCCGACCTTGACGATGTCCTCGGGGTTGTCCACCTTGTGGTCGGCCAGTTCGGAGATGTGCAGCAAGCCTTCCAGGCCTTCCTCCAGCTCCACGAAGACGCCGAAGTTGGTGACCTTGGTCACCTTGCCCCGGACGATCTGCCCGGCGATGTAGTGCTCGGGGATCTGCCGCAGCCAGGGGTCCTCCGTCAGTTGCTTCAGCCCCAGGGCCACGCGCGTCTTCTCCTCGTCCACCTCCAGCACCACGCACTCCAGGCCCTGGCCCTTCTTGAGCATCTCGGAGGGATGCGCCACCTTCCGCGTCCAGGACAGGTCGGACACGTGCAGCAGGCCGTCAATGCCCTCCTCGATCTCCACGAAGGCCCCGTAGTTGGTGAGGTTGCGAACCTTGCCCTTGACGACCGTCCCGGGCGGATACTTCTCCTTCACCAGCGTCCAGGGGTTGACCTCGGTCTGCTTCATGCCCAGAGAGATCTCCTGCTTCTGCTTGTCGATGTCCAGCACCACCACGTCGAGCTCATCGCCCACGCTGAGCAGCTCCGAGGGATGGTTGATCCGCTTGGTCCAGGACATCTCGGAGATGTGCACCAGCCCCTCGACGCCCTCTTCCAGCTTGACGAACACGCCGTAGGGGACGATGTTGACCGCCCGGCCGCGGACGCGGGAGTGGACGGGATATTTCGTCTCGACGTTTTCCCAGGGCGAGGGGGTCTTCTGCTTCAGGCCCAGGGCGATCTTCTCCTTCTCGTGGTCGACGCTGAGGATCATCACCTCCACCTTCTGATCGATCTTCAGGATCTCGGAAGGATGGCCGATCCGGCCCCAGCTCATGTCGGTGATGTGCAGCAGCCCGTCGATGCCGCCCAGGTCGATGAAGGCGCCGAAGTCGGCGATGTTCTTGACCACGCCCGCCCGGAGCTGCCCGATCTCGATCTCGGCCAGGAGCTTCTCCTTGGCCGCGGCGCGCCGCTCCTCAATGAGCTTGCGCCGCGAGACCACGATGTTGCGGGTGTCCTTGTCGATCTTGAGGATCTTGGCCTCGATTTCGCGGCCGACGTACTCGCCCACGTCACCGGGGCGGCGGATGTCCACCTGGCTGGCCGGCAGGAACACCGGCACGCCGATGTCCACCAGCAGCCCGCCCTTGATCTTCCGCGACACCACTCCCTTGACGATGTCGCCCTCGGTCTTGGTGGTGATGATGTGCTCCCAGGCGCGGATGCGATCGGCCTTTCGCTTGGACAGCACCACCAGGCCGCTGTCGGATTCCACGGCCTCCAGGAACACGTCCAACTCGGTGCCGGGCTTGGCCTCCGAAGGATCGGTAAACTCGGAGAGGTCCAGCGTGCCTTCGCTCTTGAGCCCCACCTCGATGTAGACGTCGTTGCCGGACACGCTGACGACCCGCCCGGTGAGCACGGCGCCGACCTGGAATGGAGAGGAGGAATCCCGCAGGGCCTTGTCCAGGTCGGCCGCGCTCGCCTGCCCGCCCAGCGCCTCGGCCAATTGCCCGTTTACCTCTTCCTCGGTAATTCCAAGAGAGCCAATCAGGTTCTTATCTACCATGCTTCATCCATCATCCAAGTGACCTTGTCAACGCCCCCGCGCCGTCCCTGCCGACCGGATGGTCGGCCGGATCGGACCATCCGATCCAGGCGCGGCCGGGGCGGACGCACGCAATCATACATCGTCCGCCGGGCCATGCATGTTAACCCGATTCGCCTGATTCCTCAAGGGCCAATGCACACCGAAAAACCTCGCCGGGCATGCCTCGACGGCCGGGATTTCCGGCTGAGATGGACCGCTCCTCCGCGGTCACGGCCGGCCCGGGGGGCGAACGCGGCCCTGTCTGCCTGCCGGCGACGGCAGCATCGGTCATCGCGCCGCGAATCGGCCCCGAGGCCGAACCGCCCGTCGTCACGCCGCGTAGTATTCCCCGGTGAGCAAAGCCATTGCCCCCAACAAGCTGACCCGCCGCCGATTCCTGAAACTGCTTGGCGGCGGGGCGCTGGCGGCCGCGGCGGGCTGCGCGCTGGACGCGGCGGTGATCGAGCCGCGATGGATCAAGCTGACGCGCCCCACCGTGGCCATTCCCGACCTCCCGGCCGAGTGGAACGGCCTCCGCATCGCCCACCTGACGGACCTGCACCACGGACGGCTGATCAAACTGGATTTCATCGAAAAGGCCGTGGGCCTGGCCAACGCCGAATCGCCCGACTTGGCCGCCATTACCGGCGATTTCTTGACCGCCGGAGGGGACCTGAGCGAGGGCCTGGCAAGAGTGCTGGCCGGCCTGAAGGCCCCGCTGGGAGTCTTTGCCGTGCTGGGCAATCACGACCACTGGGCGGGCGCCGGCAGGGTCCGTCAGATTGTCGCCGCGGCCGGAATCACCCTGATCGACAACCGCCACGTGCTGCTCACCCGCGGCGGCCGGCCGCTCGTCCTTGCCGGCGTCGGCGACCTCTGGGAAGACACCCAGGACCTGCCTGGGGCCCTGGCCGGCGCGCCCGACCAGGCGCCGCGGCTGCTGCTGTGCCACAACCCCGACTACGCCGACGGCATGCCGCCCACCCCGCGGGTGGACCTGATGCTGGCCGGGCACACGCACGGCGGACAGGCGAAGATCCCCCTCGGCCCCCGGCCCAGACTGCCGATCCGGAATCCGCGCTACGCCGCCGGCCTGGCCCGGGGCCCGCGCTGCCCGGTGTACGTCTCGCGCGGCATCGGCATGGTAGGCGTGCCGGTCCGCTTCAACTGCCGACCGGAGCTTCCCATCATCACCCTCCGCCGGGCGAGCCCGCCGGGCGCCCGAACGCAGGGCCGAGTCGGCTCAGGGGAGCCGCCTTCGCCTCAGCAGCAGCGGGACCCCGGCGACGACCACTAGCAGCGCCGCCGGCTCGGGGATGCTCGACCAGCCGCTCTCACAGCCGGCGTTGTAGTTCATTGACCAGAGGTTGTAGTCGAGGCCGTCCACCGTCCCGTCCAGGTTGGCGTCGCCGGCGAGGAACTGCTTGGGGTCTCCGCCGTTGAGGAAGTACAGGTTCAGCCCGTTCAAGTCGATCATCCAGCCTGGGTTGAGGACCAGGCTGTCCACGTACAGGGCCTCGGCCTGGCCGGGCTGGTTGTCGGAGTCGTCCACCAGCCGGACGTGCCCCGCGCCGGCCTGGCCGCCCAACTGAAGCGCGCCCAGGGCGAAGTTATTCACCCAGCCAGCCGGGAGCAGCCCCAGGTCTTCGCCGGCGACTTCGAAGTCGGCCACGACCTCCCCGCCGCCTTCGAATATGAGCCTCAGGTTTTCCAGCCCCGCCAGCGCGGCCGGATCGGTGCTTTCGTTTTCCAGTGAGGAGCCGGCCATGTGGATGGTGCCGCCCGGCACGGCCGTGAACGTGCTCCGCGGGCCGAACCGCAGCATGTTCTGGACAAAGATGCTCGCCCCGGGCCCGGTGACGTGGAGCGTCCCGCGGCCTTGCTCGCCGACCAACAGGCTGCTCGTGCTCAGGCTACCTTGCGAGATCGTGTAGACGCCCTCTGAGCCGGGATACCGACCCAGGCAGAGACCGCCGGCCACCGTGTTCGTCCCGCCCGTCTGGGTGAGCAGACCCCTGCCGCGCAAGCCGATCGCTGCGGAATTACTCGAGAGTTGGCCGCCGGCTAGTTCGTACGTCCCGTCGGAAGCGGGGTACGAACCGATGGTGAGTTCGCGACCGACCGTGTGGGTCCCCCCGGACTGGCTGAAGACGCCCGCAGCCTTGGTCCCCACAATCTCCTCATCCGCAGAAAGTACGCCGTGCCCGCTGAGTTGGTACGTTCCCTGTCCACCAGCCTCTACCCCCAAGAGGAGCCCGTGACTGACCGTGTTCACTCCGCCGCTCTGCCTGAAAAGCCCTCCACCCTGGCGGCCGATGTACTGATGGTCCGACCTCAGATGCCCGCCGCTGAGTTCATACGACCCTTGGGAATCTGGGCGAAAGCCCAGCAGGAGGAAGTGGGCGTCGTTGAGGCCGCCGGTCTGGGCGAAAAGTCCGTCGCCATCGAAACCCACCGACTGACGACTCAGGCAGCGCAGCTCCCCGCCGGTCAGCTCGTATGTTCCGGATGATCCTTTTTCATGGCCGAGGTAAAGCTCCTCTTCGATCGTGTTGGTCCCGCCGGTTTGTCTGAAGCGCGCCACGCCAGGGTAGCCCACGTGCTCCTGCCAGGCCCGCACACTGCCGCGGCCGCTGATGCCGCTGGTCGTGTCGTTTACCGTCAGCTCCCCGGAGCCCAGCTCAACGCGGCCGGTGCCGGAGACCCTCAGGCCGCCGTTCAGGTTGATGCCTCCCCCGGCAGTGGCGGCAATCCACCCGGCACAGACCACGTGGTCGTCGATGTCTCCCCAGCCGCCGAAGCCCTTGCTGCCCGGCACGATAAGTGTCTTGCCGGCACGGTGGGTCATTCCCTGGGTTTGGAAGCTGCCGAACAGGTCGGACGGGTCGGACCCGCGCGCGTAGATCGTCAGCGAGTTGGCCCCGACCGCAAGGGTCGCCTGGCCGGCGTTGAGCACCCTGCCTTTGGAGAGGTCCACCAGGGTATTGTCGCCGACATTGACCGTCACGGCGCTGCCGCCGCAATCGAGCTCGCCTTCTA